>WFRO01000399.1 GCA_015486475.1 Bacteroidales bacterium | reverse complement strand
TCTTCCTGCATGATGCGCATGATGTCCTCCATCTCTTTCAGATCAATATCCTTCCCGCGCGCAAAGAAGGATACCATCTGCTCGAAGGAGTTGCCGAAATAGTTCTTCACGAAATCTTTCATCGTGGTACGGGTGTACTCCTCCCGGCTGACCAGGGGATAGTACTTGTGCGACTTGCCGTAGGCATGATGACCGACGAACCCTTTCTTTTCCAGGATCCGTACGATCGTCGATACAGTGTTGTAAGCCGGCCGGGGCTCTTCCAGCCGGTCGAGGATCTCTCTGACGAAAGCCTCCTCCAGGTCCCAGAGGACCTGCATGATCTGCTCTTCAGCACGGGTGAGTTTCATAACCGGGATGTTTTTGTTTAATTGATCATTGTTTTAAGTCTTTAAAGTCTTCACGCAGAGGGCGCAAAGGAGATGATGCAAAGAACGCAGAGGGTCCGCATTTGTCTGTTCGTTCTGTCTTACTAACGCAAATATATAACTAATATTTTAGTTATACAACTAAAAAGTTAGGTAATTTTTAAGAAAAAATTACAAAAAATTAGTAAGTTATTGAGTAGTAAAGATATATGTTCCGGGAAGTTTAACCCAAAATCAGCAGTAGAGAAGAGCAAACGCTTATTATTGTCGATTGACCAACGCTCTTTGGCTCTTAAAAAGAGGATCAGGACCGGAAGAAGACGAGGAAAGCCCTATTCTTTGGCCAGCTCATAGTATTCCTCATTGGACATGATGATCTTGATGATGCCGTCGGTATAGTTATAAAAGATGGTATCGGCATAGATCACCTCCTCGCCCTGGTATCCGCCGCTGGTTCCAAGTATATATACATCATAATACCAGACACTGTCCACCAGTGCGGAATCCAATCGTTCGGCATCCGGTTGATCCGGCCCGTTGGTGGGGATGGTAAAGGCAGAGTTCCCCACGTTGGCGGTGAAGTAAAAAAAGGAGGTGTCGATATTGGAGATCTCAAGTGCTATGTTAAAGAGGGGATAGTTGGGGTTGAGCTCCGTCCGGTTGGTTTCGTACCGGACATTGTATTTGCAGCATTCGGCACAGGAGGTAGTCTGTTGGTATTTTACCTGAAACACATCAAAACGCACTTCCATATTGTGGGAATGTCTGAACAGCAGTGACTGGCCGTTGCGGTAAGGGACGTATTGCATGGCCTCGTCAGGGAGGGGACCGTTGTCCAGCACGATCGCTTCAGGGCATCGGGAACAGGTTGTGAGCAGAAGGATCACAGAAACAAGAAGCAGCAGGCGGGTCTTCATAAGATCACGGTTAATGTTTTCAGCATAAATGCAGCAAAAAACGTGCCCTGATACAGACAATGAAAACAGCCACCCTGTGAAGAGTGGCTGTTTCTCTTATTTTCTGCGAAGCAGATCTTTCAGTTCCTTCCAGGCCTGTGGCCCAGCGGGTGCACAGCGCAGATTCCTGCGGTAAGTGTACCTTCATTGGGCGTTCATCTTCCGGATCAGGTTGAGGGCTGAGCCGGCTTTGAACCATTCTATCTGGTTCTCGTTGTAGGTATGGTTCACGCTGATGGTATCCTGCGAGCCGTCTTTATGGTGGATGACCACCGTGAGGGGTTTGCCGGGGGCGAACTCATTGAGGCCGAGCACGTCGAAAGTGTCATCTTCCAGCACCTTATCGTAATCGGCCGGATCGGCAAAGGTGATGGCCAGCACACCCTGTTTTTTCAGGTTGGTCTCGTGGATACGGGCGAAGGAGCGTACCAGCACGGCCCTGACGCCCATGAAGCGGGGTTCCATGGCAGCATGTTCGCGTGAGGAGCCTTCACCGTAGTTCTCATCACCGATGATGATGGATCCCTCGCCGGCATCACGGTATGCTTTGGCCGCTTCCGGTACGGGCACGTACTCGCCCGTGAGCTGGTTCTTCACCTTGTTGGTAGCCTCATTGAAGTAGTTCACGGCACCGATGAGCAGGTTCTGCGAGATATTCTCCAGATGGCCGCGGTAGCGGAGCCACGGACCGGCCATGGAAATATGGTCGGTGGTACATTTTCCTTTGGCCTTGATGAGGAGGTGCAGGCCATAAAAGTCTTTGCCGTTCCAGGCTGGGAAAGGCGTAAGCAGTTGCAGCCGTTCGGAGTCGGGGTTCACTTTGATCTCAATGCTGCTGCCGTCTTCGGCCGGCGCCAGATAGCCGGGGTCGTCCACCGCGAAGCCTTTGGGCGGGAAGACCAGTCCCTCGGGTTCGTCGAAGCGCACCTCTTCCCCTTTGTCGTTGACCAGCGTGTCGTGCAGCGGGTCGAAGTCGAGACGGCCGGCGAAGGCATAGGCCATCACCATGTCGGGCGAGGCAACGAAGGCATAGGTGTTGGGGTTGCCGTCGTTGCGTTTGGCAAAGTTGCGGTTGAAGGAGGTGACGATGGAGTTGCGGTGGCCGTCTTTCACCTCTTCACGGTCCCACTGGCCGATGCAGGGACCGCAGGCGTTGGCCAGGATGACGCCGCCGATCTGTTCGAACACCTCCAGGAGGCCGTCGCGTTCTATGGTGTAGCGCACCTGCTCGGAGCCGGGAGTGATGTAAATTTTTGCTTTGGGTTTGAGACCTTTGGCAATGGCCTGCCGCGCGATGGAGGCGGCGCGGGTGATGTCTTCGTAGGAGGAGTTGGTACAGGATCCTATGAGGCCTGCTTCCAGGTTAAGAGGCCAGTCGTTCTTTTTGGCGGTTTTTGCCATTTCCGACACCGGTGTGCGCAGGTCGGGGGTGAAAGGACCGTTGAGGGCGGGCTCCAACTCCGAGAGGTTGATCTCGATCACCTGGTCGAAATATTTCTCCGGCTCGGCATATACCTCGGGGTCGCCGGTGAGGTGTTCACGGATCCCTTCGGCGAGGGTGGCCACATCGTCGCGGTGGGTCTGGCGCAGATATTCGGCGGTGTTATCATCAAAGCCGAAGGTGGAGGTGGTGGCGCCCACCTCGGCGCCCATGTTACAAATGGTGGCGCGGCCCGTGGCCGAGAGGGCCTGTGCCCCTTCGCCGAAATATTCCAGGATGTATCCCGTGCCTCCTTTGACGGTGAGTATATCTGCCACTTTGAGGATCACATCCTTGGGGGCGGTCCATCCCGACAATCTGCCGGTGAGCCTGATACCTATGATCTTCGGGAATTTCAACTCCCACGGCATGCTTGCCATAACGTCGACAGCGTCGGCGCCGCCCACGCCGATGGCGATCATGCCGAGGCCGCCGGCGTTGGGTGTGTGTGAGTCGGTACCTATCATCATGCCGCCGGGGAAAGCGTAGTTCTCCAGCACCACCTGGTGGATGATACCGGCGCCCGGCTTCCAGAAACCGATTCCGTATTTATTGGAGACCGAGGCCAGGAAATCATACACTTCCTGGTTGGTGTATTCAGCCTTTTTCAGGTCTTTGTCAGCTCCTTCTTTGGCGGTGATCAGGTGGTCACAGTGTACCGAAGAGGGGACGGCTGTCTTTTCCCTGCCGGCCATCATGAACTGCAGCAACGCCATCTGGGCGGTGGCATCCTGCATGGCTACCCGGTCGGGGTGGAAATCAACATAGTCCTCACCCCGGCGGAAAGGAGCGCTGAGATGTTCTTCGGCCAGGTGTGTGTACAGGATCTTCTCGGTAAGAGTGAGCGGACGGTCAAGTATCTTTTTTACAGCGGATAATTTCTCGCCATAAGCGGAATATACCTTTTTGATCATTTCAATGTCGAATGCCATGATGATATTATTTTTAATGGTTAAACGTCTGGATTACAAAAGTACTAAGAAATACGGATTTTTTTCTTTTCCGGCAGAGGGATTTTGATGAGAAATGGAGATTTTGTTCGTAAAAAAAGTATTTTTACCGGGAACAGCGCTGAGCATCTTTTAGGATGCTCGGGGATAACAGGAATGGTAATGCGTATCAGGTCCGGTTTATTACAGGATAATCTGAAGATCTCCTTTGATTCGATCCGTACCAATAAGGTGCGGGCGGTGCTGACCATATTTATCATATCCTTTGGCATCATGGCGTTGGTAGGTATTCTCACGGCCATCGATTCGATCAAGTATTCCCTCACCGAGCAGTTCACCATGATGGGCGCTAACACTTTTTTTATCGAGAGCCGTGGTATGTCGATCGTGGTGGGAAATAAGCGATACAGAAAAAAGAACCATGCCCGGATCACCTACCGGCAGGCCGAGCGATTCAAGGATGAATTCAATATGCCGGCGCTGGTGTCGGTGTCTGTGGTAGCCTCCGGCATGGCTACGGTGAAATATGAGGACCACAAGAGCAATCCCAATATCCAGTTGGTGGGCGGGGATGAGAATTATATGATGGTTTCGGGGAATGAGCTGCGTGAAGGACGTAATCTCACGGTCCAGGATATACAGATGAACCGCAATGTGGTGATCGTGGGTGCTGATCTGGTAAGGCAGATCTTTCCGCTCGGAGAACCGCTCGGAAAGAACGTCTCCATCGGCGGGGCCCATTTCAAGGTGATAGGTGTTTTTAAAGAGAAAGGAGCGAGTTTCGGTGGCTCCGACCGTACCTGTCTGATGCCTGTGACGACGGTGCGGCACTATTTTTCACGCCCCAATATGACCTTTCGCATCGGCGTGATGCCGGATGATACCCGTTTGCTGGATATCATCTCCAGCGAGGCGGAAGGGATGTTCCGTATCATCCGGGGTCTCACGGCCTACGATGAGTCCGATTTCAATATCACCCGTAGCGACAACCTGGTTTCCATCCTGATGGAAAACATCCGGTATGTCACCTGGGCGGCTACGATCATCGGGATCATCACCCTTTTCGGGGCGGTCATCGGTCTGATGAATATCATGCTGGTGACGGTGACGGAAAGGACACGGGAGATAGGCATCCGGAAAGCGCTGGGCGCCAAAGGCAGGACGATACGCTGGCAGTTCCTTTTTGAGGCCGTCCTCATCGGGCAGTTGGGAGGCTTGCTGGGGATCTTCCTGGGGATCCTCATGGGCAATCTTATCTCCCTGTTGACCAAAAGCGCTTTTGTGATCCCCTGGATGTGGATCATCGGAGGGGTGGCGGTATGTTTTATCGTGGGGGTGGTGTCCGGATATTATCCGGCATCCAAGGCCGCCCGGCTGGACCCGATCATTGCATTGCGTTATGAGTGATGCTCCCGGAGCAGGATCTTACATTTGTATTAATCCCAGATTACGCATTAGGAAGCTAAAAAATAGCTGAACTAATGCGTTAGCTGGGATTAACCCCGATCTAGGAGTTCACGGTTTTGGTGAATGACCAAAACCGATGAAATCCTTAATCGATCAGCAATAAAAAGCGCTTGCGATTTTCTATTGCTGATTTTGGGTTAATTTTTTGAATAAATATTGAAAGAAAATTTCTATATTGTTATCTGTTATGGAACCATTAGTGATCCTACCCAAAGAGACTCTCCCCGAAGTCAGGTTGGGAGAGGGGGATGTTTTCCTTATCGCGGGACGTTCCATCCCTGAGAATCCGGAAGAGATCTATCTGCCTGTGCTTAATTGGCTGCAGGAGTTCCTTGAAAAAGAGCCGGACAGGCCTTTTGAACTGCAGTTCAGGCTGGAATACATGAACAGTGGCACGATGAAGTACGTCATGGAGATCCTCCGCACATTGAAAAATTATATGGATGAGGGACATCGCAATATTACTTTGCGATGGTATTATGAGGAAGAAGATGAGTCGATCCAGGAGATGGGAGAGCATTTCCGGGATTATCTGGACCTGCCCATGGAGGTGATAGCGATATATGCTTAAGGCTGATCCATAAATTTGAAGGATAAAAAAAACGTTCCGGCATCCACCGGAACGTTTTTTTATGTGTGCTCTGTTGTTACTTACAGGGCCATAGCTTTTTCGATCAGGTCGACCACACGTGAAGAATATCCCCACTCATTGTCATACCAGGAGATCACTTTCACCATGTTCCCTCTGATCATGGTGCTGAGTGAGTCGAAGATCGAGGAATGGGGGTTGTGGATGATGTCTACCGAGACAATAGGATCTTCACAATATTCCAGGATGCCTTTCATTGGTCCTTCGGAGGCTGCTTTCATGGCAGCATTGATCTCCTCTTTGGTCACGGGTCTTTCCAGATAAGCAACCAGGTCGACAAGTGATCCCGTAGGGGTGGGTACGCGGACAGACATACCGTCCATTTTCCCATCCAGTTCAGGAATGACTTTTCCGATAGCACTTGCAGCGCCGGTTGTTGTTGGGATCTGGCTGACAGCAGCAGAACGGGCCCTGCGCAGGTCACTGTGGGGGAAGTCCAGGATCCGCTGATCGTTGGTGTAAGAGTGGATGGTGGTCATCAGGGCATTTACGATACCAAAATTGTCATGGAGCACCTTGGTGATGGGTGCAAGACAGTTGGTGGTGCAGGAAGCGTTGGAAATACACTGGTCTTCGGCACGCAGTGTGTCATCATTAACCCCCAGCACAATGGTTTTGTCGATCTCATCCTTGGCAGGAACGGTTATGATCACTTTTTTGGCACCGTTTTTCAGGTGATCGCCATAACCGCCTTTCGGGCTCTCTTTCGTCCGGAATACACCGGTACCTTCCACTACCACATCAGGTGTTTCAGGCCAGGGGATGTTGGCGGGATTCCGTTCGGCAGATATTTTGATATGTTTGCCGTTGACGATGATGGACTCCTCATCGTGATCTACCGTCCCGTTGAACTTACCCTGTGTGGAGTCATACTTCAGCAGGTGTGCCAGGGTTTTGGTGTCGGTGAGATCGTTGATGCCGACGATCTCGATATTGTCTCTTTCCAGTGCCAGCTTGAAAACGTTACGGCCGATGCGGCCAAATCCATTAATCGCTACTTTTATTGTTGCCATGGTTTCTTTTTTATTAAAATGAATGAAATTATGTTGAAAAAATCACGCAAAAATAGCACATTCTCATGACCTGACAAAAAAATGGAACAATGGAATGTTGGAAAAATGGAAAGATGGAATAATGGGGCAACTATGAACTATGAACCATGAACCTGGAACTAATACGAGAAAGAGTTGTCCAGTTGCTGGTTTTTCTCGTAGGCTTTCTTGTAGTACTTGTCGATGATCTTGCCGAAGCGGAAACAGGCAAAAAGGGAGATGAAGATGCTGTTGTTATCGGGGGAGGCCATGATGGGGATCCTCCAGGGATAGGCATCGACGGTAATGCCGCCTTCGAGAGACTGGACAAAGGGATCGAATTTACTGAACTCGAAATTGAAGCCGGCTTTGACATATCCTCCGGGAACGAACTTTACCTCATCCCAGCCTTTAAAGAAGGAGGCCCGGCCGTATATGTCGTTGGGAGAGTGCAGGGAGGTGGGATCGAACTTCATCTCCACGATGGTGTAGGTGTTCATTGAAAGAAAATAAATGACCTCGTAATAGACGGGCTTATAAAAACCGATGCTCGGACCGAAGGTGAAAAAATAGCGAACGGCCACGCCGCCTTTGTCGATCTTGCGGAAAAGGTCGCGCTGGAAACCATATCCCAGCCTTATATTGAAAAAAAGGTTGGTTTTGCCATAAACGAATCCCCGGGAATTGGGAGAATAGGGATTGTACATTTTGATCTCCTTGGGATGGCGGAAATAGTTGAAATCCCCTTCAAAAAGCCTTTTGTTCAGGTAGTTGATCCTTTTACCGTAGCGGTAGCTGGCTCCGTAGCCCGTGGAGTTAAGCGAAAAACCAAAAGTGGATTCATTCCGGTAGAAGATCTTCTGCTGGTTATCTATTTCTCCCTGTCCCCGTGCAATGAAAACAAAAAAAAGGAAGAAAGTGAATATGACTATTACTTTCTTCATGACTTGTTCGTATGTAAAAAATATTGGGAGGCCGGTCGATGCCTGCTTACCCGTTGGATCCTGTCTGATGCGTCTCTGCTTTGCTGTAGGCAGGACATGTTTCATTGTTGCAAGAAGAAAAGAGCCCTGCGAGAAATAAAGACACTACGGCAATTACGATCACTTTCTTCATCATTATTCCGGATTAAATTGTCTTTGGTGTATTGTTTATTTTCAACAAAGTTAAAGGAATTTTATGATAAAACAAACATGGCGGTGAAAAACATAACAACAACACCAAAACGTACTAAAACCAAAAAAATTATTCTGCCATGTCAATACAATACCTTAAAGATCTTTTGAGATCCCGGAGTTAATAAAATATCCCTTCTAAAATCCATTACGATACATCGCGGAAAATGTTTTATTTTGAGAAAAAAAAGATGAACTACGTGCCGGATCTTCCGGGGTGAAAACCGGGATATCCGTGGTAATCTGAGTATATTCATGTATTTTTATCAAAGATCTTTTTTATTATTGAAGAATTGATATTTCATGAAAACAAAAATAGAAATGAAAAGATCTCGTTTTTTCTTATTGATTCCCGGGATGACCGGTGTGCTGCTGATTTTTATGAGTTTCAATGCTGTTGCCCAGATCGGTCACGGCGGGATACCGCTCAGTTTCTCGTTCAAGAGCAAGAGTGCTGTGCCGGTTGTTCAGATGGGAAAGGTAGATGCTGACCAGTTGCTGGCGGAAGATGCTTTCACCGATACGATGCCGGATTATCCCCGGCGTTTTTCAAAGAATTTCCAGGTAAGTCTGTCCCCGGAGAATTCCGGGCTGCTTCAGGAGATAAAAGGGAAAGGGGAGCTGTGGAGGGTAGATATCAGGTCTGCCGGGGCATATTCCATCCATCTGATATTCGATAAATTCAGGATCCCCCCGGGAGCTATGCTCTTTTTGTATGATCCTGATCATACCCATGTCCTGGGGGCTTTCACCTCTGAGAACAATAAGCCCTGGGGGGCTTTGGCTGTGGCGCCTTTACCGGGTGATGAGATTATTGTGGAGTATTTTGAACCTTATGATGCTCCTTTCAGGGGTTCCATAAGTATTGGCACGGTAGGGCATGCCTACCGGGATATTCTGGGTACGCAGGATGACCGGTTTGGTCTGTCACAACCCTGTAACAAAGATATTAATTGTCCTGAGGGCGCGGACTGGCAGGTTGAGAAACATGCCGTTTGCCGCATCATCTTTTCCAAAATGAACGGGAATTCCTACCTGTGTACCGGTTCGCTGATCAATACGACACGGTTTGATGAAACGCCTTTTTTCCTGACGGCCAATCATTGTCTGCCCACCTATTATGAAGCCCATACCTCTGTGTTCTACTTTAATTACGAGAGCCCCACCTGCAACGGCCCTGACGGCGATGTCTCACAAACCCTGTCGGGTTCCGCCATTCAGGCCACCACCACCAATCTGGATTTTTCTCTTGTGAAGATGAGTGACACCATTCCCCATGCTTTCAAGCCTTATTTTGCCGGTTGGAATGCATCGCCTGATCCTGCGGAGCGGGTGGTGTGTATCCATCATCCGATGGGGGATGTGAAGAAGATCGCATTGTACAACAAATCACCGGTGACGGGAGATTTTATTTATGAGTGGGATTATGACGACAGTACGCACTGGTACATTGATAACTGGACCCTGGGTATTACGGAAGGTGGCTCTTCGGGAAGCCCCTTGTTTGACCAGAACCATTTGATCGTGGGCGACCTGACCGGCGGGAGTGTCGTGGCCAACTGTACTTCGGCAGATGCCTTTTTTGAGAAATTCTCACATTCTTTTGCCGATTATTCCCTAAAAACGGAACAGTTGCGTTACTGGCTGGATCCCGATACCACGGGCATCATCTCCCTGCAGGGTTATGGTCCTGCCGTGACCGGCGTGCAGACCCGATCCATGGACGATGCAGATATCAGGCTCATACCCAATCCTTCTGACGGATCTTTCCGGGTAGAGTGGTCCTGTGGGTCGTTTCAGCCCGACAGGATCAGGATCTATGATCTTACAGGAAAAATGATCTTCGAACGGCCCGTACCGGGGGATGCCCATACCCTCACGGTGAACCTGGCAGATGTTGCTCCGGGGATCTACCTGATCAGCCTGGGTGATCGCCGGATCCCGGTATATAAAAAGATCGTGATCTTCTGATCAAAACAAAACCCCGGGAATCCAACTGAATTCCCGGGGTATAATGACCTTTACTTTTTCATATCCTTATCACTATTTAGCGTCGGGCAGGCGCCCGGGTGTCCAGGGAGCATTGATCTGTTCCAGCTGTTTTTCCAGAGGTTTGATCTCGTTTTCGTAAATGGTCCTGATCTTCTCCAGCAGCGGAGGCAGCTCTTCGGACAGGATGTTGTAATCCTCTTTTTCCGTCTGGGTGATGTTCGCTGTGGAGCCCCAGTGGGTGTAGATCATGTTGTTCATCCTGACGGCCAGCGGCATTTTGTGCGGCGGGATCTCCTCCCAGCTGGCTTTGGGGGTGAATCCGTTGAAAGCGAACTGAATATCATTGAGCTCTTTCTGTATCTTGCGGGCCTGTTGCAGCATCTCCGGCGTAGCACCGGGAGCATGGTCGAGGGTCTGCAGGATCTGCTCGTTCTCTTTGATCAGTTCAGCTGTGCGGTTCATGGCGCCCTGTATCTTCCCTGCCAGCAGAGAAGCTTTCTTCTCGAATTCAAAGACACTTTTCGGATCGGAGGGCAGGGTGCTGTTGTTCAGCTTCACTGCCTCGAAGGCAACGGGAGGAACGAGTTCCGTGATCTTCCCGTGGTCGGAGACCGAGAGGGAGACAAAATATTTGCCGGGCATGGCCAGCATGCCGTCATTGTCTTTGGCCAGGGGATCATACTTCCCGTTGCGCAGATGCAGCGGGAAAGGAGAGGTATACCTAAGGTTCCAGGTGACGCGATGGATACCTTTGCTGCCGGAAGTATTTATCTTCCGTACCACCTGTCCCTGTCCATCTGTGACCGTAAAGATCAGATGCGGTTTCTCTTCGAGGTTTTCCTTTCGCACCTCATCCCAGGTGAGCTCTTTGATCTTCTCACTTTTTTCGAATTCTTTTTTCTCCAGATCGTGGCGCTTCTGCTTGTCTGTTTTCAGGGATTCCTTCAGATAATAGGTGAACGTTGCCCCGAAAGGTGGGTTTTTGGCAAGATAATAGGAGGATCCCTGTGCGCTTTTGGTGTGGGTTTGTATGTAGATCAGGGCATCCCGGACCGGGAAGATATAAGCATCTTTCTGCTTGACCTCCTGTGTGAAATGACGCAGCGGCGTATAATCATCGAGAATATAAAATCCGCGGCCAAAGGTGGCGATCACCAGGTCATTATCCCTTTTCTGGATGGCAATATCCCGTACCGCGATATCGGGCAGACCGTTCTCGAATTTGATCCATTCCTGTCCTCCGTTTGGTGAAAAATAGAAGCCGAATTCGGTACCGACAAAGAGGAGGTCGGCATCGACGGGATCCTGAGCGATGGTATGTACCGTTCCCTCTTCGGGCAGGTTGGAAGCGATGGAGGTCCAGGTCTTGCCTTTGTCAGTGCTCTTGAGGAGGTAAGGCTTGAAATCATTCCTTTTCCGGTTGTCGAAGGAGGCGAAGACAATGTTCTCGTCAAAGCGGGAGGGACAGACATCGCTGACGTAGGTATATTCCGGTACGCCGGGGAAGGTGGCTGTTTTGTGCCAGGTCTTGCCGCCGTCATCGGTCATTTGTATCAGTCCGTCGTCGGTACCTGCATAGATGAGGCCTTCTTTCACTTCCGATTCGTCGAGAGAGACGATAGTGCCATAAAGCGAAGTAGAGACATCTTTTGCCACGGCGTCCACGCTCCAGAATTTGCCCATGACCCGGAAAGTATCCCGGTCGAGGGAGCGGGTCAGGTCGCCGGAGATCTCTGTCCAGCTGTTGCCGCGGTCATCGCTGCGGAACACCTTGTTGGCAGCCACGTAAAGGCGGGTATGGGAGTGGGGGCTGATGATGATCGGGGAGCTCCAGTTCCAGCGGAAAGTGAGTTCGTCCTTTTTGGGCTGGGGCTTGATGTCGATGCCTTCGCCGCTCTTGCGGTCATAGCGTACGCTGTTGCCATACTGCCATTCCGAGTAGACAATGTTGGGATCTTCGGGATCCACGGCCCCCCAGAAGCCGTCGCCTCCCACGGTGACGAACCATTCACTGCTGGAGACACCTCCTCTGGCGGTATTGCGGGAAGGTCCGCCGAAAGAGTTATTGTCCTGTGTCCCGCCATAGACATAGTAAAAAGGTTTGGAGTTGTCGAGGTACACGCGGTAGAACTGTGTAACAGGCAGGTTGGTTTTGAAAAGGTAGTTTTTCCCTCCGTCAAAGGATTCATAGACGCCTCCGTCGCCTCCGATGAGGAAATGGGCGGGGTCGGAGGGATCGATCCACATGGCGTGATCGTCCACGTGACGGTGATTGTTACCCAGGGATTTCCAGGTCCTGCCGCCGTCATGGGTCACCTTTGTGACCGTTTCGAGGCTGTAAACCGTATTGACATCTTTGGGATCGCAGGCGATCTCGCTGAAGTATTGTCCGCTGGAGAAATGATCGCTCATTTTGCTCCAGGATTCTCCCCGGTCGGCAGAACGGTAGAAACCGCTGCTTTCACCGGCAGCCTGGACTTTGGCGTACAACACGTCGGGGTTGACAGGGGAGATGGCCAGGCCGATGCCTCCCATATCTCCCGAGGGAAGTCCGCTGGTAAGCTTTCGCCAGGTCTTGCCGCCGTCGGTGGATTTGTAGAAAGCGGTCTCCGGTCCTCCGGCGATGGCCGTGTTCACATGCCTCCGGCGCTGCAGGCTGGTGGCATACACCACATCGGTATTGCGGGGATCCAGGACGACGGTGCCGACGCCCGTGTTCTCGCTGATATCAAGTACCTTTTTCCAGGTTTTTCCCCCGTCGGTGGTTTTGTACAGTCCTCTGTCGCCTCCCGGTCCCCAGATCGAGCCCTGGGCAGCCACCCAGACCACATCACTGTTGTGCGGATCGATGGCGATCATCCCGATATGCTGGGAAGTTTTAAGGCCCATATTCTCCCAGGATTTCCCGCCATCGATGGTTTTGTAGACGCCGTTGCCGTAACCCAGGTCGCGCTGGTAATTGTTTTCGCCGGTGCCGGCCCATACGATCTTAGGATTGTTGGGGTCGATGGCCAGGCACCCGATGGAATAGGTGCCGTAGTGGTCGAAAACAGGCTGAAAGGAGGTGCCGTTGTCGGTTGTCTTCCAGATATGCCCTGCTGCCGAAGCTACATACCACACATGGTGGTTGTCAGGCCGTACGGCAAAATCGGAAATACGGCCTGAGGTGAAAGCGGGCCCTATGCTCCTCCATTTGAGTCCGGAGTATAGGGAAGCATCCGTTTTTGTTCCGGTAGCAGGTTCTTTCTTCTTCTTGTTGTTTTTGTCTGCTGCAGACAACTGCAGAACAGGTACGAAGAAGAGCAGGGTGAGTGCCAGAAGTAAAACTTTTTTTGATCTCATGATTTTAAATTATATAGGTTAGGATTCTGAAAATTTTGCTGCAAATTACAAAAAAAAGGCCGGAGAATTCTCCGGCCTTTTTAAAATTAATAGCAATCGTTCATCAACGGATCACGATCCGTTTTACGGTCATCTCTTTTCCGTTGTCAATGCGGATGAAATAGAGGCCGTTGGAAGCATTGGAAAGGTTGAACTCCTCATGGACGAAGTTGCTGTTTCCTGCTTCGCGAGACAGGACGACCCTGCCGGTAGCATCCAGGATGGTGATCCTCACATCGCCGGTCATGCCTTCCACCGTAACGGTGAAGTTACCGTCGGAGGGGTTGGGCCAGACTTTGATGTTCTCTCCGGCAAAGGTATTGCTGATACCGGTCACGTCGGAGATATCATCGGCGCTTCTGGGGTTGAGTTTGAAGTTCCCGTAGGAGAAGTTCATGACCCCTGTGAGGTTATAGACATTGTCGATGACAAAGTCGGTTGCCGGGTCATAATAATACAGGAAATCATCCACGATCAAAGCGCCGGAGCCATCGTCGACGGATACTTCTCCGTGGCCGAGGTCATTGTCCAGACACGTTGCATTGTGGAAAGTGACAAATACGCTTTCCCACATTTCGTTGCTGGCTTCTCCCGTGGTCAGTTCGACAGGCCCCGGAAGGGCATTGCCACGGTTGTTCAGGGTAAGCTCCATGATGTTCTTGATCTCGGTGAGGTTGTAATATTCGGTCACCTGTCCTACGATGGTAACACTGTCACCTACGGCAATGGTATCATGAGCAGGATCATACACGTAGATCCCATTCCATGCTTTGGCCGAATCCTGCAGGAAGTATCCCTTGAAGGAGTTTTGATAAATATTCAGGGCGGTCACGATACCGGAAGTCCTGACGAGCTGCCCGAGGTACGGGGAGTCGCCGGAAGCGTCCGTAGTGTACTGGATATCGTAGATCCCTACTACAGGAGGCTCGAAGACCGTGACCGTCACCGTCCAGGTGATGGCCGTAGCGTCATCCTCGGCAGTCACCTTGATGGTTACGGGTTTGGTGAAGTCCAGTACCGTTCCGGAAGCGGGATCGGCCTGTGCTCCGGCTGAGACCTCAAAGACAGGTGTCAGGGCTGTGACATCCGTCCCGTAAGGCATCTCCACGGTGACGGTGTGGTTGACGGCGTCTATCACGGCATCGCCTGTCTGTCCGTCGATGGAGAAGCTTAAAATGTCAGCGGCCGTGCTGGGTGTGGTAGCTGCCTTGACCGTAACAGTCCATTTTCTTGTGGTCAGCCCGTCGGCGGCTGTGACAGTGAAGGTGACGGGGTTGGTAAAGTCAAGGGTGTCACCCGAAGTGGGTACGGTGGTACCTTCGTCAGCTACTGTGATCACTGCCACCAGCGAGTCAAGCATGTGTTCGGCGCTGTAGATCACTTCGGCCGTGACCGTAGCAGCGGCAGAGTCGATCGTGACGGTGGTGCTGACCAGGTTGCCGGTCGTATCGCGCAGTTCAAAGGCTGTGATGGTTGTGTTGTCGCTCGCATTGGGGGTGGCATAGCCCAGGTTGTCCGCAAAGTTCTTCGGCATAACGATCCATTCCGAGGTGGCTGCATCGGTACCGGCAGAAGCATCCCATCCTATGGTAGCATTACCGGTCTCCACATTTGACTTGCGGATCAGGGTATGGTCTTTGGTGGCTGCACCTACGCCGGCCACATCCCATCCGGAGCCGGGATCATCTCCTTCCACACCGATCTGATCGATGATGGTGAAATTAGCTCCGTCGTCCCAGGAGCCTCCGATCAGTTGTACCAGTCCGCGGGCATCGTCTCCGTTAAAATAGGTCGCATAGGCACCCCAGAGCGTATCCACGACCGCTGCCGAGTCGGCCAGCAGGGAGAAATCAAAGTCGGGGTTGATGATGGTATACACCTCGCCGGGGGCCAGCGTACCGGTCATGGGCGCCGGCGGATACCAGTTGCTGCCATTACTTGTGTTGATGATGGCATACTGTGAAAGATCGATGGTATGCTCGGTGGGGTTGTAAAGCTCTAGTGCTTTATTGTTGCCACTGCCTTCGATATATTCGGAGAAGTATAGCTGTTTGGCTGCTGTGGTGAACCGCCAGGTGTTGGCATCGCTGATGCCGGGGAAAGGATTATGCTGCACATCTTCCACAGCGTCGGCATCCATCGTGAAATAATAGGTGGCCCCTTTGTCGAGGACAACCCCGAGGTTGATGAGGATTGTCGATTCGTTATGCTCAATGTCCGAACCGGTGAGGTCGTAGTCTTTGACCACCGTACCATCTTCCTTGTGGAGTGTGATATTTCCTGAGAGGATCGTCACGGACTCGTTGAACTCGATCATCGCCGTGAGCGTATAAGGCATATCGCCGGCACCGTTGGCCGGGGTCAGTTCATCTATTTCCGGAGCGATCGTATCCATGATATACAACGGATCGATGGAATCCCTGAATTCCGGGTCTGAGGCATCCACGATGTAGAGTTTGACCGAGTCGGTCTCGGCATCCATCGGTATGGGCAGATCGAAGGATCCCAGGGAAGCCGGGAAGACAAGCGGGTTACCATTCTCATCTTCGAGCATAAACCCTTCCTGACTGGTATAATCATATCCGCCGAAAAATACAGAATCAATGTATTCGGAGTTCCATACCAGCTTGACCGTATCGCCCACATAGACAGTGTCTTTATCTTCAGGAGAGACCCATTCCAGCATACGTGCGTCGATCAGTGTGAGGGAATCTGCTACGTCTTTGAAAGAGGTGTCAGCGGCATCCATCAGGGCAATGTCGTAGATGCCGGGTTCTGCCCCGGAGGGGATCTTAAAATCATAACTTCCTAAGGAAGCATCGACGGATATGGGGCGGTCATTGTCGTCGGTGATGATAAAGAATTTACCGCCCATGCCGCCACCCATATAGAGGGAATCGATATTCTTGGAGGTCCATTCATAATGCAGCATGCCGTTGACATAAACGGTATCCTTGTCTTTCGGCAGTGTCATGGTCAGCTCACGGGTGGCAATGGTGTTGATGGCGATCTTGACAGGATCGGTCTGGAGGTTGGGGGTACTTGCATTGTCTTCTGCCACCACCCACACATCATAAGAGGACTGGGTGGCAAGACCGGTGAGGTTGATGAGGAATTCATGCTCATCATCCATGATCGCCGTATTCGCTGCAGACACCACCGTGACACTTCCGTAATCCCCGCCGGCTTTCACCTGTTCGGAAGTGGGAGCGTCCGATCCGGAGGCTACGGCGATGGCATAAGCCATGCCGGGCTCATCGGTCTTGATCCTCACTACAGCATTCACATCACGGCCAATGGCCATAGGATACCCTGCATCCCATTTGGGGGGCGTGACATCACCTCCCGGTGAAACAAGGGTCTGGTTATTGTTTACGGCTCCAAATGTATTGGCTGCCGGATCGTTCCATGAAAAATCGGAATAGGTTGAGCCCGTACCCGATAATTGAAGTGACTCCCCATCATCTCCCGGTTCATGAACTCCTATATCGGTGCTTGTCATGCCCTGGGCAGGGCCTCCCGATGCGGTGAATGTCCCTTCATAACTCAAAAACTGACCGGAAATCACTGTTCCCTGATAGGAAAGGGCAAGACCATCAGGCCCGTTTTGGATACCACTTGTAAATTGATAATAGTAAATCGTAAAACCATTTACAGAAGTTCCTCGGGTAAACTGATCCAGGGTTGCACTGCCATAGACAGATCCATTGGATCCATTATACAAGGAGATCTGAAAATCCATAAGATCGTAGGAATCTGCATCCTCAATAACGACTTCAACTCTTTCATCTACATCTGAACCGGGATTGTCGTAGTGGATCTCATTTATCCATGCATTGGGTTGTGCATGTAACGGGAACCAGCAAACCGCAATGAAAAGGAAGGAAAGTAACAGTTTTTTCATAATCATAGATTTTAATGGTTAATAATAATTATTCATTATCTGTATATCGGAAAAAGGGATATAAATTTATGGAATTCTTTTGAGAAATGTATCAGGGAGTCGTCAATACTTTTCCACAATGTGCTCATTTTTTTGTGAAAGATATATTTTCTGTGATAAATAACCCTGCGGTCATTTTGGAAAGATGACGTGGGTCATGCTACAGGACCGGGAAGTTGTATAACTTTGTCCGGTCATAAAAAAGGGATTAAAATGATAAAAGCGATCTTGGATCACCGTTCGGTCCGGGCCTATAAGCCCGATGATATTCCAACGGATATTTTGCAGGAGGTCCTGCGCGCCGGCACCCGTGCCTCCACGACCGGCAACATGCAGGTATACAGCATTGTGGTAACCAAAGAGCCGGAACTGAAGAAACAGCTGTGGGAGGTTCATTTTAAGCAGGACATGGTTCTGCAGGCCCCGGTGGTGCTGACCTTTTGTGCCGATTTCAACCGCTTCACCAAGTGGTGCGAATGGCGGAAGGCGTCTCCCGGTTATCGCAATTTTCTGTCATTTTTTACGGCGGCTATCGATGCTTTGCTGGCGGCGCAGAACGTAGCCCTCGCTGCCGAGGACCATGGTCTGGGCATCTGCTATCTGGGCACGACCACGTACATGGCCGGCAGGATCATAGAGATACTCGATCTTCCGGAGCTGGTGGTGCCGGTGACCACCCTGGTGATGGGTTATCCGGCCGAGGATCCGCCGCTCACTGACCGCCTGCCGCTCGAAGGGGTCGTGCATGAGGAAATCTATAAAGACTATTCGCGCGAGGACATTGACCGGATCTATGCGGAGAAAGAGGCGCTGGAAGATACCAGAAAGCTCCTGGAGATCAACGACAAGGAGACCCTCGCCCAGATCTTCACCGACAACCGCTATACAAAAAAGGACAATGTCTTCTTCTCAAAGGAATTCCTGAAAGTGATCGAACAACAAGGATTTCGGAAGGATGAAGGATGAACTGTGGCCCGACACAACCCAAAAAAAGTGAATGGTTTATTGGCCGGTGAGAAAAGGTGACAGATCGATCTTTGTTTCAATGACTTTTTTCTCTTTTTTGATGATCCCGTAGATAAACTCCCCTTCTGTTGTTTTTTCATAAGCAATGCCCTGTCCGTAAGATCCGACAGGGATGGTGCCGATCCATTGGAGGGTAAATCCTTTGTCCGGAAAACGGAGTACATATATCCTGTAGTTGTCATGGCCCGTACAAAGGATCAGTCCATTATCCAGTATAACACCTCCGGAATTGGTACGGGTCCCGAATTCTTTGAGTAATGCAGATGGATATATCCAGGATTCCACTTGTCTCCAGGCGCTGTCGAATTTTACCAGGCGGCTCCAGCTATTGTCTTTGCCGTCTTCACTGCCTCTGCCTGTATAATGTCCAAAAGCCACATACCAGTATTCCCCTTTCCGGTCGAGCCAGGTGGCAGATCCGTTTAAAATGCCAAAACTGTGATTTCCGATATGTTTTAAAGTGACAGGGTCGAATATCTCTACGGAACTGGCCATGGGAGATCCCGGATAGTTAGAGTTGCATGCGTACAGCTTTCCGGAGAGTATGATCCCGCTGTTCATATGGTGCAGGACAGAATCCCGGTCATACCAGTCGGCTACTTTTTTTCCGTTAGATTTTCTGTATTTCTGGATGCTGCTGTTATTGATCACATAAAAATAATTTTCATCGGTAGCCACGGCTTGCCTGGAAAGAGATACATCATAACTCCTTACTACATTTACGGACGGTTGCTGGGAAAAAGCCGGGGGCCATGCCAGGAGCGAGAGAAGAAGAGCGGGGATAAGATATTTTCGCATGATGTTGGATTAGGGTTATGAACGATCAAAAAAAGGTGGAGGGCCCTCCACCTTATATAACTATTTTGGAAAAATGTTATTTCTTCACAAATTTTGCCCGTTTCAGGGAACCTTTCCTGCTTTCGACAGTAAGGATATAAACTCCTTTGGTTAAATCACTTACCGGGATATCGGCGTACATGCTTACATTACGCACGGTGAGTATTTCCGCACCGGTCATCGAATAGATACGGACGGTATTGTCAAGACCTTCCATGCGTATATGCAGAACGTCTCCCACGGGATTGGGGAAGATATTCACCTGGTTGGAGAAAGTTTTGAACGAGAAAACACCTTCAGGGCTATAGGTTTTCCAGCGTGGGTCTCCCAGTTGTGAGCCGTCTGTGCCAGCGGTTGCTGAGGCACAGGTGTCCGGGTAATCAAAAACGTAGGGTGCCCCGGTGGTATCAAACCAGGGGATACCCGGATCTTTCGGACCCAGCTCCCAGTATTTGGTAACCACTTCCGTTTGTACTTTCGCAGGATTAACGAAGGGGATCCGTTCCACAATATTGGTAGCGCTGTCGTTGTTCTCTTTCATGAACGCCAGGGTGACAGAATCATAAATCATATATGGGAATATAGAATCACCCCATACTTCAAGGTTGGTATAAGCAGTGTCCAGGTAAAAATTATTGTGGTGTACCCTTACTTCCTGGGTGTATCCCTGATCGATATAATCCTGCCCCAAAGAATCAACATTGATAATATATCTTCCATAAGGGAATTCAGGAGATATATTGGAACCATAAAATCCGTAATTGTACACAATATTGTTATAGAGTTCGGCATGGATCACTTCACCGATCTGGAAGACAGGACCTCCGGCATTGAAAATGGTATTGTTATTGATTCTGTAATATTTCATGATCCCGCCGTCATCCCGGGATACCCGGTGTGTAAGGTTGTAGATGGTACAGTTCTCAATGATCACCGTATCGACGTCATTGCCGCGGTCATCCACAACCCTTCCATAGCTGGGATAAGAGGTATTCCCGCAATTGGCAAGGACACTGTTGATGATCTTTACGGAGCAATTGGCAGCATCGAGACGAACATAGTTTTTCCCTTCATTGGCCAGGATACAATCCTCGATGTCGATAACAATATTATCAGCGCTGGCCCGGATCATTTTCTGGTTCATTTGTCCTGCGAGGTCAGTATTGGTAACATATAATCCCCGCAGATGAAGATCGGCTTTCATCTTGAAAGGCCTTTCGGATTCACCGCCTTCGCCGGTGCCGGGAACCAGCATGGGGGGATCTCCTTCACCATCTTCTGCCACGATGGTCAGTGGGAACTTAGTTGAGATCGTACCACTTAAGAGGTATAGCATGTTACGCTTCAATACATAAATGGTGTTGGTGTCCACGCGTGCTCCGTCATCTGTAGTGTCTCCCATGATGACGTTGTTGATGTTCCCGTAAGTCCCGTCATCAATTATAACGGTCCTTTGGGCGGATAGATGGGTAGTGAAAAGTGTGAAAAATATCACCACCGTTACAGATTTAAGAAAAGAGTTGAAATGTTTCATAATGGTACAATTTAAGATTAGAAATTAGAGATCAGAAAGTATATTTAAAGCCTAAGTCTATCGACCATCCGTAATAATAGTAACTAAGGGGAAATGTTGGAGATCCTTCGTATTCTGCTTCCGGGGCGTTGGAGATATTGTTAAAATTAAAATATATCGTCATATTGTTTTTAAAAGCGTAATAGGAGTTGAAATCCCATCTGAAGAATCCCTGAACGACCTTGTCGAATTCGTCGCGTGTTCCGACAAATTTGGTATAATCTCCCTGAAAGGTCATGGATATACGTGCGGAGAACCCACTGCTTTCATATCCGATGGATGCATTGGCGATATCATCCACCTGACCGGGTAAACGGCCATCCCGGACAGTGTCAATAAAGATCAGTTCGGCATAGGGGGGATGATCATAATAAACATATTCCGTTAAAAGCAATGGGAATTGAGTGAGGGACTTCATGTGAGAATAGTTGGCATAAAAAGTGATGTTGCTGAAAGGTTTGGGTAGATACCGGAAATTGGTTTGTAATTCCACTTCTATTCCTTTTACCCACGAACCATAGGGGTCATTTACAGGTGAAATAAGGAATGTATTATAAAGATCACTTTCCGGATTAGTAATCCTTTTTTTCCTGTCATAGATGGTGTTCTTGATGTCCTTGTAAAATGCGCCCACGGTAAAAAGTCCGAAATTGCCGTAAAAAGAGATAAAAGCATCATAATTCCATGAGGTGGTTGCTTTCAGATCGGGATTACCCCTTTCCCAGGTGGAATTGTCTGTGTCATATCTTTCCCAGGGTACCAGATCAAAATAGTTGGGACGGGACAGCCCTTTCGTCACTGCCAGCCGTACGTCAAACCATTTCAGGGGTTTGTATTTAAACTGGAACATGGGCAGGAAAGTATAGTACTGATTCTCGCCGGTTGTGTCGACGACATGGGAGACATCTTCCGTACCGTCATCACGGCGAATGGCGGTTCCGTAAATGCTTTTATAATTGGTACTGGTATGTTCCATTCTCAGTCCGCCCAGGAACATGATCTTACTGGTTAAGTTCATTTGTCCCATGGCATAGGCAGAAGAGACTATTTCCGAAGCTTTGTAATCCTCCAGGTCTTTGGCTTTGTTCACCGGATATTTCATATGGTTTTTATCCGCAAAGGCATCCAGTTCTCTATTGTCAAGGACCGGGCCGAACCTGTAAGCATCTTTTCCCAGGAATTTTGAAGAATCCATGTATGAAATAAAATTGGTTATAAGTACATAACCATTACGGTCCCTTGCCCACTCGGCAGGAGCCATGGAAGCAATATAGTCGTTCAATACATGTCTTTCTCCCACATCCCTGTTTCTTTTTTCGGTTCTGACTTTTGCTCCGAACTTCAGGAAACCGGTCAACTGGTCGGAGAAATGGAAAGGTTTTTTCAGATCTACCTGGCCTGAAATATTATGATCTTTTACGACATTGGTATCTACATAATCCTTGTACCAGGTCGTCCGGTCAAGGTCGTTTTTAGCTCCTGCCGGGATCAGTTCGGGACCCTGATCTGTGACGAGGTCTCCGGTATAGGCGCCCACTTCCCGGAATCTGGCAGTATGGGAATAAGGGAGCAGATTGTTTGTAAAAGAGTAAGCTGCACGCCACATCAGCTCAAATCCCTGCAAATGGTGAATCCCGTCAATGCTGGTATTGATCATATTGGTATTTTGCCGGGAATTTCTAATGTCATAATCGTGGTAGGCATTGGACACGCCATATTTATTTCTTCTTCTGATCTGATGTCTTTGTTGCATGCTGTAAAGTCCATTGAAGAGAATAGATCCGGTCTTCAACTGATAATCGGCAGTCAGGTTGGCCCCGTACCTGTTGCGTGTATCTTCTTTGGTGACCAGGTTCAGGGTACTGACACTGTTGATGACTGACCCGTCTTCCCTTTCACCTTCGTAATTATAGGATGCATCGATGCCGTCCGCATTGCGTATGGCATGTTGTAAGGTTCCCAAAGCCAGCAAACCCAATTTATTATTAAAAAACCGGTTACTGAGCAAAAGCACGCCGCGATACATGCCCCACTCTTTGGACAAGTGATTGTAAGAGGTATTGACATCTACTTTCCCGTGAAATCCTTTGTTTGCTTTTTTTACGGTAAAATTGACCGTGCCACCCAAAGCGTCCCCGTCGTTGTCCGGAGTGTTGGCTTTAAAAACTTCTATTCCGGATAGCACATCGGAAGAGATCATGCTCAGATCAACGGATCGGTTTTCGATATCCGTAGGGGAGATGCGGGCTCCGTTCACGGTGATCAGGCTGTATTTGGGTGCCAGTCCCCTGATCACAACTTTTTGTCCTTCCCCTCCGTCGCGTTGAACAGAGATACCCGGCAGCCGTCCTATGACATCCGCAGCGTTCTGGCTGGGCACTTCCTCTATACGTTCACGGGAGACAACATTGACTATCTTGTTGGATTTCAGTTGTTCGTTGATCGCACTGGCCTGTCCCCGGGCCTGGGCCGTAACCACCACCTCTTTCCCCATGATCGATTCCGCACTTAAGGCAATATTTATGGTGACGACTTGTCCGGCAGATACCGTTACATCTTTATCCACGGTATGATAACCAAGAAAACTATATTCGATCGTATATTTTCCGGGAAGCAGATTGGAGAGGGTATAATACCCCTCTGCATCCGTAGTGGTGCCATGAGTAGTCCCTTTGATCAGAACAGTAGCATACAGCAGGGGTTCTTTGGAATCGGCATCGGTGATCCTGCCCTTAATAAGACCATATTTTTGCGCGTTGACAGTAAAAGACAGTAAAAAGAATAGAAGTATATAATAAATAAACTTCATAATCATTACTGTTATCCGTGTACTGTAATAAGCTCATATCAAAGTTAAAGAAAAATAACATAGATTATTCGGAAAAAGTAAAAAAAATTAATAACACATATATTCCTAAGTAATTATTTATAAACATTTATGCGAATCTTTTCAGGGGAAAACCGAAAAGCTTATTTATCTTTTTAAGGGTTAAAATCCCGTAGATTTGCTTTGTGCTGACAAAAAGTCCGGGAGAGAATAATACATTCCGTATTTTTCGCCTTTTACCCGTTCTGTGGGACAAGCCCTGCGGGATCCTCAACCCAGGATTGTGGATTGCAAACCAGCCTTACAAAGTTCAAACCGGTGAAGGTGGCATGGCCGGTTATGCGCACACGGATGTTATTCATGATTATATGAATACGATCCCGGTATTTTCGGAAAGGGTCAGGTGATAATTTTAAATTCTATCCCCAGCTTACCGGCCAGCTCTTTCACGTCCTGCTGGATGGCCGGGAGGATGGTGATCCCTTCGCGGGAGAGGCGTTCTTCGGCTTCCCGTTCAATATCTCCGGGGATGAGCACTTTCTTCCCCCTGGCAGGTTTCGCATTCCGGAAGATCTCCATCCAGCGGTCCATGCGGCTTTTGAATTCTTCTGCCTCCATGAAGGCGTCGATGCGCCAGGCGCCGAAGAAGTGGCCCATACCTTTGCCCACCTGTTCCTTGGGGAGGGGGAGGTAGGCCAGGTTAGGCGGCACGAAGGGTCCGAAGTTGGCGCCTGAGAGGACGCCGCTGAGGATGTCCACGATGGCGCCGAGGGCATAGCCTTTGTGACTGCCGTGGGCCAGGTCGCTACCCAGGGGCACCATGGCGCCTCCCTTTTTCAGGATATCGGGATCGTCAGAGGGGTTGCCCTCGCTGTCGATGACGTATCCGAACGGCACTTTCTCCCCTTTCTTGGCTGCCACGGCCAGCTTGCCGCGGGCAATGGGCGTGGTGCTGAAATCCCCCACGAAAGGCGGGTTCTTCCCGGCAGGCACCGCCACGGCGATGGGGTTGGTGCCCAGCAGACGGTCGACCGAGTTGGCCGGCGCCACCAGGGGGTTGCCGTTGGTCATCGCCAGGCCGATCATATCGTTCTCTGCCGCCATCAACGCATAGTAGCTGCCTATGCCGAAGTGGTTGGAGTTGCGCACAGCCACCCAGCCGCTGCCCACGTTCTTTGCTTTCTCCATGGCCACCTGCATGGCACGCGTAGCCACCAGCATGCCCACACCGTTGTCACCGTCAACAACGGCCGTACCGGGGGTCTCATGAACAACTTTGATATCAGGATGTACATTGAGGCGCCCTGCCTCCCAGAGCTGATAATGGTCCTTCAGACGGATCATGCCGTGAGAGGAGAGGTTGCGCAGCTCGGCACGCACAAAAGCGTCGGCAATGGCCCGGGCATCCTCCGCAGGACAGCCCAGCTTCTCAAAAAACAGGGT
>WFRO01000398.1 GCA_015486475.1 Bacteroidales bacterium | reverse complement strand
GTTCAGGGCAGTGCTGATGATGGTCTCCCCGGCTTTCTTCAGGTTCATCCCCGTGAAGTCGGGCAGAATGGTCTTCTGGTTGCTGAGGCCTTTGCCCAGCACCAGGTCGATCTCCGTTCCTTTGACAAGGGAATCGCCTGCATGCAGCTCTGTGGTGTCGATCATCTCTTTCAGCACGTTGTTGATCCCCAGGTCGGGGACATAGGTGAGCCTGCCCACATGAAAACCGTCTGCCTCAAGAAGAGCCTTGGCCTGTCGCAGGGAGTATCCCACAACATAAGGCACCGGCACCACCTCCGGTTGCACGGCATTGATGATCAGAAAGATCTTGCGGCCTTTCTTGACCTGGTATCCTGCTTTGGGATTCTGTTCCACCACCGCGCCGGGAGGTACCTCGTGTGTATACACCGAATCCTGTACAACCAGGACGAATTTGTTTTTGGCGGCCAGTGTCCGGCATTCATCCAGGGTATGGGCATAAAAGTCGGGAACCTGTTTTTTCTGGCCGTGACGCGTGTAGATCTTCAGCCAGAGCAGGGCGAGCAACAGCAGACCCGCCGAGATGAGGATCGCGTAAAAAAGGTTTTTGAAAAAGGTTTTGCTCAGTAGAAAACGTCCCAAACTCATACCGGAGATATTGATGGTCCTGTTTACATAAACGTGATGGCAAAGATAAAATTATCCGGGAGAAAAAAAGAAAGATGCTGGAGCGTTAGCGGAAGTCCCGGTACCGGGAATCGATGAAGGATGAAGGAGGAACAGGAAAGAGGAAATGGGAGCATAAAAAAAAGCAGAACACGGAAAGGATCCGGCTCCTGCTTCTTTTTGATCGTTGATTTATCAGATTATATAGACCGCGGGCCTCAGACCTTGTGCCTGGGCTCGTCGGAAACGCTCAGTTTCTTGCGGCCTCTCTGGCGGCGGCGTGCCAGTACCTTGCGTCCGCTGACCGACGCCATTCTCTCACGGAAACCGTGTTTGTTCTTTCTCTTGCGTTTTGAAGGCTGGAATGTCCTTTTCATATCCTGGTATCTTAATGTTCCGGTTAAAAAAACAACCCGTTGGGGTTTTTCAAAACAGGTTGCAAAAGTAATGTTTTTTTTTATTCCGCAAAATAAAAATCCCAAACTTTTAGGTCTGCAGCCACAGGAGTTCTTTGGTTGCAAAGAAGGGTTCTTCGAAGCGGCTGGCAAGAGCGATCTTTTCCACCTTCTTCCCCGGTACACGGATCTCTTCGCCGCTCTGTCCTCCGGTGAGGTAGAGGATACCTCCCGGCCGGTCAGGGTCCGGCTTTTTCAGCAGGTGTCGGGTGGTGGCCCAAAAACGGTTGAAGCGGGTAACCCCCCGGCCGGTAACAAAGTCGTAGGATCCCTCCATCTTTTCTGCCCGTTCCTGTATTCCTTCTGCGTTCTTCAGGCCGGTGAGGGTGATCAGCTCCCGGACCACTTTGATCTTTTTTTCGATACTGTCGAGCAGGACAAAACGGCTGTCAGGGAAGAGGATGGCCAGGGGGAGTCCCGGCAGGCCGCCTCCTGTGCCGATATCGATGATGCGGCTGCCTGCAGGGAACGGGAAAAAAGCAGCTATGGTCAGGGAGTGCAGGATGTGATGCTCCCAAAGGTTGGCGATATCTTTCCGCGAGATCACGTTGATACGTTCGTTCCAGAAGCGCAGTCCCTCTGCCAGTTGCTCCAGCATCTCCTCCTGACGGGCGGTGAGGGAAGGAAAATATTTGCGGATAAGCGTGATACCAGATGTCATGGGGTACTTTAAAAGTGCCTAAAGTTTGAAGTGCCTAAAGTTAAAAGTTGACTGTCTCCCCTCCTTCGAATCCTTCGAACTTCAACAATCCCCGCCCGTCCGCCCGGACGAATGTCCATTCGGACGGGGACGACCGTCCGGTCGGACGGGAAGCTTCGAGCTTTGCCCATCGAGCTTCTTCACGGTCTGCTCTCTTTTTTCTTCATGATGGAGTAGAGCAGTTCTTTGGCGCGGAAGAGCTGGGCCTTGACCGTGCCCAGGGGGAGGTCCAGTTCGTTGGCGATCTCCTCGTAAGAGTATTCCTTGAAATAGCGCAGGATGATCAGGTCTTTGTAGCGGGGCTTGAGCTGATTCACCACGTCGCGCATCAGCTTGGCTTTCTGGTTTTTGATCATCTGCTCCTCCGGGTCGGGCGATTCTTCCTGGATGGTGGGGGAAAGCGTGTCCTTGTCTGCTGAATCCTGGTCGATGGAGATCGTCAGGGTTCTTCTCTTCCGGATAAAATCGATGCAATTGTTGGTAGCGATCTTGAAAAGCCAGGTGCTGAAGGCGAAGGTCGGCGTGTACTGGTTAAGGTTACGGAAAGCCTTCCCGAAAGCTTCGATGGTGAGGTCTTCGGCGTCAGTGGGGTTGTTGACCATCTTCAGGAGGATGTAATAGATCGCATCCCGGTAACGGCTCATCAATCTGGAATAGGCCTGCTGATCACCCTGGAGGGCTTTCTCAACAAGTTCCATATCCTGCCGGGCATTGTCTGTCAGCCCCGTGTTTGTACTGTTGTTCTTCATGCCCAGTTTCTTTCAGCTGTGCGGGAAAGATTGGATATCCAGATAGACACGTAAAAAAATGGGATCACCATGTCATATAGCAGCGAAGATAGCAATAATTGTTTTTCCGACAAACGTTTTCCGGCAGATGCGAAGACAATGATCATGACGATCCATCGCAGCAAAAGGGCTGCAGCAGGGAGCCACAGCGGCAGGCCCGTTAAAAAAAGCAGGAGCACCGTAGCCAGGAAAAGGATGCGCGATCCCATCTCGAGGGATACCAGCCATTTAGTCCCTGTCGTGTAATATTTCGAGGTGGTGATGTGCCTTTTTTTCATCCGGAACCACTCCTTCAGGGAAGAGGGAGGTCGGGAGAGGGTGTGGGCCTGCGGGTCGGTCTCGACACGGGTATTGTTTTTGTTGCCCAGGCGGTTCACCAGCAGGTCGTCATCCCCCGAAACCACCTTGTTAAAAAAAGGCTGGCGGCTGATCTCGTAAAAGAGGGGCTTGCGGTACGCGAGGTTACGACCTACGCCCATGTAGGGGATACCACGCAGGGCGAGGCCCAGGTACTGCAGACCGATAAAAAAGGCTTCGTAACGCACGAAATTGTTCAGCAGGCCCTTTCCCGGCATGATCTTGCCATAGCCCAGCACAATAGAGGTTTTTGTTGTGAAGTTACGGACCATCAGGCTGATCCAGTGAGGCGACGCCGGCCGGCAATCGGCATCGGTGAAAAGCAGCCATTCGTGTTTCGCGGCCTTGATGCCTACCAAAACGGCCAGCTTTTTCGCATGACTGAAATTCTCATCTTTGCTGATGGTGGTGTAACGCAGCCGGGGATATGTTCCGGCCATCGCCTGCAGCAGGTCCTCTGTCCCGTCGTCGGAAGCATCGTTGACCACCACCACCTCGTAATCGGAATAATCCTGGGTGAGGATCTCCGGCAGGAATTTTTTCAGGTTCTCCTCCTCGTTGCGGGCACAGATGATCACAGATACGGGGATGTCGTTTTTTTTCTTCTTACGGGGTGGATGACCGAAGGCTACGGCGCCGTATACCCACAGGTAATAGAAGATCTGCACGGCCAGCATGGCTGCGGCAAAGCTCATCAGGATCTTTATCAGGACAGCCGTCTCTGTCATCTCCGTAAGTTTGGCCGCAAGTTTATCAAAGATTTTCCGGGAAAACAAACGAAAGCTTGAAGCTCGATTGTCGAAGCTCGAAGTTATGAACGACGAACTACCAACTACAAACCACGAACCACGAACTATGAACTGTGAACTGTGAACTCTGAACTTTACTATCTTTGCCGCAAAGTGTTCGATATGTTTTTTCTGTTGGAGGGTGAGGACAAGGTGACGAAAGCACGTGCCGGTGTGGTGCGTACGGATCACGGAGAGGTGGAGACGCCGATCTTTATGCCGGTAGGCACGGCGGGAAGTGTCAAGGGGGTCTCGCAGCAGCTGTTGGAGACGGAGGTGAAGGCACAGATCATCCTGGGTAATACCTACCATCTGTATCTGCGGCCGGGCCGGGAGGTGCTGGAGAAGGCGGGAGGACTGCACCGTTTCATGGGATGGGACCGTCCCATCCTCACCGACAGCGGAGGATACCAGGTTTTCTCCCTGACCGACACGCGGAAGATCACCGAGGAGGGGACGATGTTCAGCTCTCACATCGACGGCTCGAAACATCTCTTCACCCCCGAAAGTGTGGTGGAGATCCAGCGGGTGATCGGTTCCGATATCATGATGGCCCTGGACGAGTGCACCCCTTATCCGTGTGATTATACCTATGCCCGCCGCTCGATGGAGCTGACCCACCGCTGGCTGGAACGGGGATGGGAGCATTTTCAGGCCACGGAGCCGAAATACGGGCACCGCCAGGTCTTTTTCCCCATCGTCCAGGGGAGTGTGTATCCCGACCTGCGGGAGATCTCCGCCCGGACCATCCGGGAGGTGCCGGCTGAGGGCTATGCCATCGGAGGCCTGTCGGTGGGAGAGCCGGTGGAGGAGATGTACCGGATGACGGAGCTGGTGTGTGATCTGCTGCCCCGCGAAAAACCCCGTTATCTGATGGGCGTGGGAACACCGGTCAACATCCTGGAATCCATCGCCCGCGGCGTGGACATGTTCGATTGTGTCATGCCCACACGCAACGGCCGCAACGGCATGCTCTTCACCCACGAGGGGATCATCAACATAAAGAACCGGAAATGGGCGGATGATCTGTCACCCCTTGATCCGCAGGGACCCTCCCTGTACAGCACCTATTATACAAAAGCCTATCTGCGTCACCTGATCATCTCCAAAGAGATCCTGGGAGCACAGATCGCTACGATACACAATTTAAGTTTCTATCTTTGGTTGGTAAAAGAGGCGCGTCTTAAGATCCTCTCCGGGGAGTTCGCTGCCTGGAAAGAGGAGATGACCGAAAAACTGGGGAAAAGACTATAAAACAGATGAGGATCCTTGACCGGTATATTATCAAGAAGTTCCTGGGGACGTTCATCTTCTCCCTGATCCTGATCCTCGGGATCGCCGTGGTGTTCGACCTGAGCGAGAAACTGGACAACTTCATCGATCACCAGGCTCCGCTGAAGGCGGTCATCTTTGATTACTATTTTAACTTCATTCCTTATTTCGGGATCCTTTTCAGTTCGCTTTTTGTCTTCATCAGTGTGATCTTCTTCACCTCCAAGATGGCCTACAATTCGGAGATCACAGCCATTATCAGCAACGGCATCAGCTTTTACCGGTTGTTGTATCCTTATATGTTCGGGGCGGCGGTCATTGCTGCCGGATCTTTTGTGATCTCTAACTATTTCCTGCCGCATGCCAATGCGCGACGGCTGACATTTGAAGAGGTCTATGTGGGCCGCAAGGCAAAATATTTCACCAATTTTGATATCCACCGGCAGGTGCGGCCCAACATTTATATATATATGAAGGATTACCAGCAGATGAACAAGCTGGGACGCAAGTTCTCGATGGAACATTTCGACAACAAAGGTAGGTTGCTTTCCAAGCTTATGGCCGATTATGTCAAATGGGATACGGCCAAGAAAAAATGGACCGCCCGGCAGTATTACATACGCACGCTCCCCGACAGTCTTCATGAGGCCATCCAACAGGGTTACCGGCTGGACACCTCTTTTTATCTTTTGCCGGCAGATCTGGAACAGCGCAAAAATGTCACCGAGACCATGAACCTGGGGGAGCTGCGTGAATTTGTCATCCAGCAGAGGCTGCAGGGCGCCGAGAATATCGAAGAGTATGAGATCGCTTATTTTGATCGTTTTTCCACTCCTTTCTCTGCTTTTATACTGACGCTCATGGGTCTGGCGCTTTCCTCCCGGAAGATGAAAGGAGGCATCGGTATGCAGATAGGTTTTGGCATAGGTCTCTCTTTTGCTTACATCTTTTTCATGCAGTTCTCCAGCCAGTTCGCCATCGGGGGTACGATGAGCCCGCTGCTGGCCTCCTGGCTGCCGAACATCATCTTTGCGGTCATCGCCACGGTGCTCTTTTTCATGACACCCAAATGACCTTTCCGGTAAATCGTTCAGGGTAAATACGCTACATCGGCACGGCCGAACATTTCGGAATATTATCTTTGAGGATCACAGGGGATTTTGTAATCTTGCATTACCATACAACCTAAAAATCAAAACGACCATGGGATTAAAACGAAAGATCCAGGAACTGAAAAAACGGCGTGAGGAGGTGCTGCGCGGGGGCGATGAGAAAGCCGTGCAGAAGCAGATGGCCATGGGCAAGCTGACGGCCCGTGAGCGTATCGTAGCCTTGCTGGACAAGAACTCTTTCAATGAGTATGACCTTTTCGTCGAGCATGAGGCACGCGATTTTGACATGGACAAGAAGGTACTGCACGGCGATGGGGTCATCGTGGGCACCGGCACCATCCACGGGCGGCCGGTGGCGGTCTTTGCCCAGGACTTCACCGTAGCCGGCGGCTCACTGGGGCTTATGCACAGCCGCAAGATCACCAAGATCATGGACCATGCCCTGAAGATGCGCATGCCCCTGATCGGTATCAATGACTCGGGCGGAGCACGCATCCAGGAGGGGGTCAACTCCCTGGCCGGTTACGGTGAGATCTTTTTCCGCAACACACTCGCCTCCGGGGTGATCCCCCAGATCTCGGTGATCCTGGGGCCCTGTGCCGGCGGCGCGGTCTACTCGCCTGCCCTGACCGACTTTGTCTTTGTCGTGGATAATATCTCCAAAATGTTCATCACCGGTCCCGAGGTGATCAAAACAGTACTGGGAGAGGAGATCTCCATGGAGGAGCTGGGGGGAGCACGTGTGCATGCCAATATTACGGGCAACGCCCATTTTTTCGCTCATAACGAAAAAGAGTGTTTCCTTCAGATCCACAAACTGCTCTCATTTATTCCCTGGAATAATGAGGAGAAGCCTCAGATGATCGAGCGGAAGCCCCCCAAAAGGGATTACAAGATAGAGGATATCGTCCCCGAAGATCCCCGGCTGCCATACGACGTAAGGGATGTGATCCGGGCGGTGGTGGATGATTCCGACTTTTTTGAAGTGCAGGAGGGCTGGGCGCGCAACCTGGTGATCGGTTTCGGTCGCATGGGAGGACGTACCATCGGTTTCGTGGCCAACCAGCCGCTTTACATGGCCGGGGTGCTGGATGTGGACTCCTCGGATAAGGCCGCCTCTTTCATCCGCTATTGTGATGCGTTCAACATCCCGTTGGTCACCTTCGTCGATCTGCCCGGCTATCTGCCCGGTGTTGACCAGGAGCATGCCGGCGTGATACGTCATGGCGCCAAGGTGTTGTATGCCTATAG
>WFRO01000397.1 GCA_015486475.1 Bacteroidales bacterium | reverse complement strand
TCCAAGGAGGGGATCTTCTACCTCTCCATGGCCTATCTCAACCCCGGCGACCGGGTGCTGGTGCCCGACGTGGGATATCCCGCCTACCGTGCCGTGACGGAGATGGTGGAGGCGGTGCCTGTAAATTATGATGTTTCGGAGGCTACCGGCTGGTATCCCGACTTTGATGCCCTGGAGCAGAGCGATCTGGCGGGGGTGAAGATGATGTGGGTCAATTACCCCAACATGCCCAGCGGTCGTCCGGCCACTCAGGAGCTGCTGGAACGGCTGGTCACCTTCGGCCGGGAGCATGATATCCTGATATGCCATGACAACCCTTACAGCTTCATCCTGAACGACCGGCCTCTGAGCATCCTGTCGGTGGAGGGGGCCATGGAGACGGCCGTAGAGCTCAACTCGCTGAGCGAGAGCTACAACATGGCCGGTTGGCGCATGGGCGTGCTGGCGGGAAAGGAAGATCTTGTACGGCCGGCATTCACCGTGCTCAGCAATGTGGAGTCGGGCATCTTCAAACCGCTGCAACTGGCAGCCGTCGAGGCGATGCAGACGGAAGCGGCCTGGCTGGAAGAGCAGAACCGTATCTATGAGCAACGCCGGGAGAAGGTATACGGGATCCTCGACACGCTGGGATGCACTTATGAGGATGGATCGCAGGGGCTCTTCGTATGGGCTGCCACCCCCGGCGGGGAGGATGCTTTTGATTTTATCGATACGATCCTGCAGCAGGCACGGGTGTTCATCACCCCCGGTGGTATCTTCGGTGAGAACGGACGGAAATATGTAAGGATCTCCCTGTGTGAAGAGGAAAAGATCCTGGAAGAAGCTTTGAGAAGAATAGAAAAAAACATAAAATAATCTGAGATCATGGAAATTCAACTGGAACTGGAAGAGCTGGACTGTACGCGGGAGAGTGGGGGTCAGCCGTACATCATTGCCGGTCCCTGCAGCGCCGAGTCGGAGGAGCAGGTGATGGAGACGGCCACACAGCTCAAGGAGATGGGCATCACCGTCTATCGTGCCGGCGTGTGGAAACCACGTACCCGCCCCGGCAGCTTTGAGGGGATGGGCTCGAAGGCCCTGCCCTGGCTGCGCAAAGTGAAAAAAGAGCTGGGTATGAAGATCGCCATCGAGGTGGCACAGCCCTCACACGTATTCGAGGCTCTGAAATACGACATCGATATCTTCTGGATCGGCGCCCGCACGACGGTCAATCCCTTTTTTATCCAGGATCTGGCCGACGCCCTGAAAGGGCTGGAGAACCCCATCTTCGTCAAGAACCCTGTCAACCCTGACCTGGGTCTCTGGATGGGGGCCATCGAGCGCCTCAACAGGGCCGGCGTGAAGAAGCTGGCGGCCATACACCGTGGCTTCTCCTACTTCGGGCCCTCCCGTTACCGCAACGTGCCGCAGTGGGAGATCCCCATCGACCTGCACCGGTACATCCCCGAACTGCCCATCTTCAACGATCCCAGCCACATCTCCGGACGCAGGGACCTGTTGCAGGAGGTCATGCAGGAGGCCATGGACCTTAATTTCTCCGGCCTTTTCATCGAGTCGCACATCAACCCCGATGTGGCGCTCAGCGACAAGAACCAGCAGGTGACCCCCGCCGGTCTGAAGAAGCTGCTGGACAGTCTGGTCATCCGGGATGCCGAGGTGCAGGATGACCGTACGATGCGCGAACTGAAGCGCATGCGTAAGCACATTGACATGATCGATGATGAGCTGATGAACGTGCTGGAAAAAAGGATGCGGGTGGTCAAAGAGATCGGCAATCATAAAAAAGCAAATAATATTACTATCTTTCAGGATGTTCGCTGGAACGAGATCGTCGGGAAACGTCTTACAGAGGCAAGGGAGAAAGAGCTCAGCGAAGAGTTCGTCGACAAGGTGTTCCGCGCTATACACACCGAGTCGATCAAGAAACAGAACCGGATCATGAACGAGAAAAAATAGACGCTGATGCAGAAGGAATACAGCCTCCACAGCAGATGTGGCAGCTCACGTATCTTCCTCGACGAAGGACTGGAGCGCCTGGGCCCGCTGGCCGGCGGGCGCCGGACGGTGCTCCTCACCGACGAGCGGGTACATGCCCTGCACGGCGAGCGTTTCCCGGAGATGGAGGTGATCTCCATCCCGCAGGGCGAGCAGGCCAAGTCGCTGGGCAGGGCCACCCTCCTGTACCAGGAGATGATACGTCATAAAATGGACAAGGCCTCCCTGCTCATAGCTGCCGGCGGCGGGGTGGTCACCGACCTGGGGGGCTTCGTAGCCTCCACCTACCAGCGGGGCATGGGTCTGGGCTTCGTGCCCACCACCCTCCTTGCTATGGTAGATGCGGCCCTGGGCGGCAAGAACGGCGTCAACCTGGGGGAGTACAAGAACATGGTGGGCACCATAAGGCAGCCGGAGTTCGTTCTCATCGATCCCTCCTTCCTGCAGACACTGCCGCGTAAGGAGTTTATTTCCGGGCTGGCCGAGGTGGTCAAGTACGGTCTCATCAGCGACCCGGCGATCCTCGACCTGCTGGAGGGGAAAGACGCCGACGAGGTGGCCCTCGACGGGGACCTGCTGGCGGAGATCATCGACCGCAGCGTGCAGGCCAAGATAAAAGTGGTGGAGGAGGATGAGGACGACAGCGGCGTGCGCCGCATCCTCAATTTCGGCCATACCTACGGTCATGGCATAGAGCGTCTGCACGACCTCTCCCACGGCCGGGCGGTGGCCTACGGCATGATGGTGGCGCTGGCCCTCTCTGAGAAACTGGGTCTTCTGGAGACAGGTGTGCGGGAGAAAGCCATGCGTATCCTGCGGCAGCTGGAGCTGATCCCCGACATACAGCCCGACCGGGAGCGGGTGATGGAGATCATTGCCCGTGACAAAAAAAGAAGGGGCGACAGGATCGCTTTCGTGCTGCTGCGCCGGCCGGGGGTGACGGAGATCGTGCCCCTCACACCGGAGGAGATCGCCGGCCATCTGGAAGATACGGACCTGTAGAGAGAAGATATGGACATAACGGTTGAACATTCTTTTTTACATGGCGGGGTGCGGGCGCCGGCCTCCAAGAGCGTGATGATACGCGCTCTGGCGGCGGCCTTGCTAAGTCGTGGATCCACCCTCCTGCAT
>WFRO01000396.1 GCA_015486475.1 Bacteroidales bacterium | reverse complement strand
GCTGGTCATCGGAGCGGTAGAGGCCGGCCTCACAGCCACGGGCCTCCACGGTCCACCGGGTACAATCTTCAAAGGTCAGGACAGGGAGACGTGTCTCCTGCCTGCCGGCCATCTCGTAAGGCCGTTGTCCGCGTCCCTGCGGATCTGGGTCGTAGTTCCTGCCGGGTTCCTGGGCCGCCACGGTGAAGAAAAAGAGGATCAGGAGCAATGAAAAAATGGGTTTCATGAAAGTTTGTTTAGTGTCGTGTCAAATTGTAAACAACGTCTTACATAATCTGCCCCGCATGACCAGGTAAGAAGTTTGGAGTGCCTGGAGGTTGGAGTACTTGAAGTGCCTAAAGTGCGCTAAAGTGCCTAAAGTTAAAAGTTATTTGCATAGAACTTTTCATTTACTTCATTCATTCATTTACGCATTATCGCTTCATCGCTTCATCGCTTTATCGTTACCATACATCATTTCCTGTCTGCCAGCAGGTCTGCCTGCGGTAGGCAGACATAATTTCCCTCCTGGGGCCTGAGGAGCTGCGAAGGTAAGAGGTGCATTGGCGGCGTCATAATAGTTTTGACATGTCATTAATGTTATTTTGAATGGGACAACAGCCACGTGTACAGCTCACGGACCCGGTAGACACGGTCCCAGATCTGGTGGGTCCCGTCGGGGAAGATCGTCAGACGGGCCTCACCGCCCAGCTGCCGGATCGCTTTTACCATATTCTCGTCATTTTCCGGAGGTATTACCTGGTCGAGAGCTCCGTGAAAAGCCCATACCGGCACATGTTTCAGGAAAACAGCCTGGGTGGTGTCGCCGCTTCCGCAGACCGGCGCTATGGCGGCAAAATGATCCGGGAACTGGGAGGCGAACTCCCAGGTCCCTACGCCGCCCATACTCTTACCGGTAAGATAGATCCTGGCCGGATCGTCCCTTAACAGAGACAGGGTATAGTTCAAAAGCCTGTTCAGGTCCAGCGGGTTCCACCGGTATCCTTTCAGGCACTGCGGAGCTATGATGATCATGGGAAGATCATATTTCTTCGCGATGGTCAGGGGACCGGCTTTTTTGATCACTTCCGGGTTGGTGCCTCTCTCGGAAGCGCCATGGAGGTAAAATAACACAGGCCATTTCCTGCTCTTGTCATGCAGGTAGCCATGTGGCAGATAGATCAGAAGCCTGTTGCCGGTAGTGGTAAGACCGGTGATGCCCAGCGTGTATTCCCGGATGCCTTCGGCCAGGGAAGGTGTGATATCCCCGGTCATTTGGTAAACAGGAGCCAAAGCAAAAAAGAACAGTAATACCGCTATTTTCATCACAGAGCTTTTTTAATGTCTCTGGAGGATGATCTTCCGCGTAGCGGTGTGGCTGCCGGTGATGAGACGCAGCAGGTAAACACCGGCGGGCAGCCCTTCAGGCCTCCACGTGTATTCATGGCTTCCGGCGGCCACCTGAGAGCGGTCAAGAAGCACGGCCACCTCCCGGTTGTCGAGGCTGTAGATCTTCAGGGTGACGGTCCCGGGCTTCCGGGTCTCAAAGATGATCCTGGCACTGCTGCCCACCGGATTAGGTGATACGTGCAGGGCAGGCCCGCCGGGTCTGACGTCATGGACAGCCGTTACCGTGAAGGTGTTCTCAGGCGACCAGTCGCTCCACTTCATGTTGTGGTCGCGGTAGCGGATCCTCCAGCCGTAGGTGTTGTTGGAGAAGTTGAACCGGTGGATCTTCAGCTGTGTGATGTCCACTGTATCGTTCTTGTCGACCGGCGTGTAATCGGGAGCGCCTGTATCCCCGTAAATATTGATAATATCTCTTTTTTTGTTGATAACGGGAGCACTGAAATCCCCCGGTGTCTTGGTCAACTGTATCTGCGAGGAGAAAAGGGAGTCGACGCCGGAGAAGGCGGAGCCTTTGAAAACGAGGATGGTATCGTTCTCATAAACCGGGTCGAGGGCCTCCGGCGTGTCGGGTTTGGGCTGGTTGATCTTTGTGTACCAGCTGTCTACGAGTACATTGTCCATCGGCTTGTCGGGATGGCCGAGGCTGTAAGTGCGGGCGGTGTAGGCCTGCTGCTCCATGTCCACATCGATGATGGTGTAGTTGTAATAGTCATAGGTGAGGAAGATCTCGGGATAGTCCCGCTGGTTATCGTACATACCCCAGCGGTCCAGGGGAGCGCCGCCGCCGCCGCTGAGGAGCAGGTACATATCGTTGTGATATTTTCCGTTGTCCTCGTTCAGCATGATGGCTCCCCGCTCATAGTCGTGCGAGTGACCATATATGAACATGGCAGGCTTGGAATATTGGCGTAACAGGGGGATGATGATGCTCTGGATGTATACCGTATTGCCGTCGGGCCAGATCTCCGTATGACCGGGATGATGACAATAGACATAAACAAAATCTATACCATCATCTGCCTCGGCCTTGTCCAGAACGCTTTTTAGCCAGTTGGTCTGTTCGTCGCTCCAGTAGCTCCAGTTGGAATTCAGGGCGATGAACTGGCAGCGTCCGGCACGGAAGGTGTAAAACTTCTCATTGAAAGGATTGGACGGATCTTCATAGGGAGGCCCCGTAAGGTCCTCATATTTCATGTATTCGTAATAATAGGGGCTTTCGGCTTCGTGATTGCCGATGGAGACATAAAAGGGGATCTTATCGGTCAGATTGGAGTAGGGCAGGAAATATTCCGGTTTGTACTGGGATATGACGTTGCCGTTGGTGACGATATCGCCCACATTGATAAGGAAGGCGACGCTGTCGCTCCAGTTCTCCCCGTAGTCTTTTTCCAGTTGTCCTTCGATGACCGTTGAGATGTAATGGGTTTTTTCCATGTCGGTACGCGAGTCGCCCGTCACCACGAAATGCAGGTATCTGCCCGGACTGGCAGGATCTTTCATGGTGCGGAAGTGGCTGATGGCGGAGGTGTCCTGACCGCTTATGCAGCGATAGAAATATCTGGTGTCGGGAGATAATCCCGTAAGATGCACGGTGTGCCAGTAGTTGACATCCCCGATGGTGTCATAGGTGCCGGTAGCCTGCTGCCCCAGCGAGCTGTCGGTGCCGTACTGCACGATGGTGGAGGAAAGATCGTCGGAATGCCACGAGATATAAATGGAATTTTCAGTGGCTACCTGAAGATATGGATTCATATAGTCTTCGGGCAGTTGCGCCTGCATCATCCCGGTCGTCCCGGATACTGCCAGGAAAAGAAGTAACATTTTTTTCATGTTCATGCATTTTTTTGGTTTAATGACAGAGCGAAATTAGGAAAAAATATTTGCACTCTTCCCTCTCTTCTCACTTTTCAG
>WFRO01000395.1 GCA_015486475.1 Bacteroidales bacterium | reverse complement strand
GGCCGTGGTGGCGCCGTAGAAGATCAGGTCACGGCCCTCCATCTCAGGCGGGACCGTGAACTGTTGCCTGAACCATCGCACCCGGTCTTTCTCCCACCAGATCCTGCCCAGCGGCTGTCTTTTCCAGAGGGAGGGTTGCGCGCTGAAGACCTGTTTGTGGGTCAGCTCACCCACATGCACGTTCCATTTTAACATTTCGTACACCGGCTGAGGGTCCAGCGGCTGTACCACGGTTTTCTCCTGCGCCCCGAGGAAAAAAACGGAGGTGAGGAGGAGTGAAAATGTCCAGATCAGTTTTTTCATTGTAGTATTTTTTATTCAATAGTCATACAATAGTCATACAATGGTCATTCGGTAGTCATACTATGGTCATTAGGCAGCTGCGCAGCTGAAATTAGCTCCCGTTGGTCGCGAAATTAAGTAGAAATTTACTCGCTGCACTCGTGAAATTAAGTAGTAGATAAGATATTTCTCCATTTTTCCATCTTCTTTCTGCCTTATTACTTCTACCTTCTTTGTCCTTCGAGCTTCGAGCATCGAACATCGAGCTTAAAATTACTCATTCCTTCCTTGTCTCCATCCTTTTTTTGTGAGATAACGGTTCATCAGGGCGGGGTGGTTGGTCTGGAGAATGTTGGCGCCTTTTTTCACAAGCTTGCCGTATCCTGTCTTTATGCCGGCTGCTGCCAGTACATCGGGTGAGTAAAGGGCGTTGATCCACACGCGGGCGCCGTCGTTCCGGATGGCTGCCACCACGTCGGGTGTGAAAAAGCTGTTGTCGATGTGTACCACCGGCGGGTCATAATGCTGCAGGAGCTTGTGCAACTCGATGGTGTCATGGGCACGGGGCATGATCAGGAGGGTGGAGTCGAGCAGGAGCACACTGTCGAGCACGGCCGTGCCGGCGTCGAAGAAAATGGCCTGGCGGGCCGTACCGGTGCGCTGCACCATCGCCACCAGGGGCTTCACATAGGCGCCTTTGATGTCCAGGTCAACCATGATCTTCCCCCGGGCCAGGGTCAGTGCCTCCCGGAGCGTGGGGATCCTGTACCCCGCTGTGTCGTTCCGTCCGGTCTTCAGCCTGTACTGCTGCAACTGCTGCCAGGTGAGACCGGATACCTTGCCCCGGCCGTCGGTGGTGCGCTCAATATTGCTGTCATGCATTAGTATCATCTTACCGTCGCGGGTGGTCCGCACATCGATCTCCACGATGTCTATGCCGTGGTCGATGGCGTCCTGTATGGCGGCGAGGGAGTTCTCGGGATAGCGTGTGTGCATGGCCCGGTGGGCGGCGATCAGGATGTGCCGTCCCGAGGGGTCGTGAAAATCGGTCAGGATCTCCTTTAGGGGCTTGTGGACAGGGGGAGCAGCCCTTTTACATCCGGAAAAAGATATTCCCAGGAGCAGGACTGAGATAGCTGCGGGGAGCATGGGCGCGATCAGGAGTCTCCGCCTAAGTGCCTGGGAATTAAATGAACTACGTCTTCCTCTTTTTATTTGCATTTTTATATCTACCTATTTAAATGCCTATTTAAATACCTAATTAAATATCTATTTAAATAGGTATATCTGTTTATGATTCAAGACGCAATAAATTGCGTGTGTACTGAATTGTTCCATGTTTCAGGTTTCATGTTCCAGGTTGATGTTCGGGAATTCAAAATTTCCCATACGACATTCGGTGTTTAATATTCGGTATTCATTGCTCATCCTTCAAACCTGGAACCTGGAACCTGGAACTTCCTTTTGCCTTCTGCCTTATTACTTTTGCCTTATTACTTTTGCCTTCTTTCATCCTTCCTAAAACCTGTTATGCGCTCCGGGGAGCTCGCCGTGGGTGTTCACCGAGATAAAGGCTATGAGGATGAGCGCCAGCAGGAGCGCGCCTGCGATCATTCCCCAACGTTTCCAGGTCTCCCTGACGCCATTGTCCGCGGGCAGCTCCGGTTCTTTTCGCAGGCTGTAGTACCACCAGAGGAAAAGGCCGGCGAGGATGAAGATGTAAAGACTGTCGGAGTGGCCGAAGTTGAGGAGATGATGGAAAGTGTCCAGCTTGATGTATGCGAACAGGTTGTATTCTAAGGCGACCAGGAAGAAGGTGGCCGGCAGCGCGATGCGGAAGACTTTATCCCTGTCAGCGCCCTGTTTTTTCCAGAGGTAGAAGAGGAGGGTTGCGAAGATCACCACGATAGCTCCGCTGAGCCACATCTGACGGGAGGCAAAAGCGGCCGCATCACTGCCGGGGAGTCTCAGCTGTGTCGCTTTTTTCAGGAAGTCCCCTGTGCTCATGCCGTTGACCAGGTTGGTGAAAGGGATGAAGAGGAAGACGATCACGGCGGCTATCCAGGTGCCGGCGGGTGTGGGGGTGTCGCTCTCCGGCCAGGAGCGGGTGAGGACGGACCAGGCCATGGCCAGGCCGCCGAAGAAGCCGAGGGTGAACTCCATGACGTTCCACCAGTTGTAGTGGAGGCCGGAGGTGCTGCCGAGGGTCTGCAGGAAGTTGCCGAAGGCGAAGCCGAAGCCGGCGCCCAGGGCGGTGTAGCCGGCCACGCGCAGGGCGCGGTAGAAGCCGTTGCGGGCCAGGTACCAGGCGAGGGCCAGCGCAGCACCCAGCAGGGCGGCCCACAGCTCGCTGCGCGGAGGGGTCATGAACCACTCCATCTGGTAGATGAAGAGTCCCCAGGTGAGGATGGCTCCGGCCACCATCTCGGCCATCAGCCGCGCCCAGTCGGGCTTATGTTTCTCTTCGCTCTCCAGGCCCAGACCGAGGAGACCGCCACCGCCGAAACCGTACAGACCGCCAATGACGGCCAGCATAGCATAGCCGTAAAGGGCGTTGGGGAAGGAGATGCTGCGGCAGTAGCCCACGACAATGCCGTAGCTCATCATGCCACCGGCGCCCCAGCCGAGGGCGCCCAGCACCGCCAGCACGGGTGCTTTGCGGGCCCAGTCACGGCGGCCTGCCACCAGCAGCAGCGCCAGCACACCCGTGGCGCCGGCCCAGGAGGCACCCCATTCATGTCCGAAATGCCCCCGCATGGCCCAGGCCAGGCCCAGCGCGATGGCAACGAAGAGAGAGCGGGATATCATAGTTCAGAGTTCAAAGTTAGAGTTAGAGACAAGGCATGCCTTGTCTGTACAAATTCGTCGTTCGTCGTTCATCCCTCATTATCGGGCCAATTACCGTTATTCATCTCTTTGGTCACGATCTTCCCCGGATCGAGGACCACATGCCTGATCTGTTTCCGGTTCCAGGTGTAGGTGATGTGCACCCGCTCGTCGCGGGTCTGGATGATGGCAGGGTAGGAGTACTCACCGTCGGGGTCCGGGTCGTTCTCAAGCAGGACGGCGGCCTGCCAGTGGACGCCATCGGTTGATAGGGCCACGTTCAGGATGTTGCGGTCACCCCAGGTCTCCCCCTTTTTGCAAAAAACATGATTATAGACCAGCAGGTAGCGGCCGTCGGCGAGGCGCACGGCGTCGATGCCCGAGTTGGGGTTGGGCAGTTCCGTGGCAACAAAAGGTCCCCAGGTGAGGCCGTGGTCCTGCGACCAGGCGGTGTAGATATAACCGTTGCGGCTGCGGCAGAGCATCTGCACCCGTCCGCCGGGGTGCTCCAGGAGGGTGGGCTGTATCAGTCCCTCCTGCTGCAGGTCGTTCAGGGCAGGGCCTTTTGTCCAGGTATCTCCCCGGTCGCCCGAATACTCGATGTGCACGCGCCAGCCACCATCCTCGCGGCTGGAAGGTCCCAGGAGCCAGCCGTTGTCCAGCAGGACGGGCTTGTCCTTGATAGGGCCTAAGATCCCTTTGGGAAGCTCTCTGTATTTTGACCAGGTGACTCCCCCGTCGGCAGAGGTGATCACCTCTCCCCACCATGCCCGCGGATTGGGTCCCACTTTGTAAAAAAGGAGCAGGTCTTGGCCGGTATAAAAGAGCACCGGGTTCCAGGTGGGATAATGCTTTTTGTTGCGGATCCCGTCGGCGACGGTTACGGGCCGGCTCCAGGCATCCCCGGCCAGGCGGCTCACCCATATCTTTACGTCGGGGGCCTTTTCGTGTTTCCCGCCAAACCAGGCTGCCACCAGACCCTCATCCGTTTCGGCGATGGTGGAGGCGTGACAACTGGGGAAAGAAACCTCCTGCGGCGTAAAGATGAACTCTTCTTTGACAATGGCCTGCGTGCCTTTGTAAGGTTGCTGGGCCGGGAGGGAGGAGAAGGGGGTGAGCATGAGGAGAAATAAAAAAGTTCCAGGTTTCATGTTTCAGGTTTCAGGTTCGTCGTTCATCGTTCATCGTTCGTCGGTCATCCTTCCTTTAGCCTTTATCCTTTATACTTTAGCCTTCTTTCTGTTAAATGCCACAAATATCAGCGCCATCACGATCATGCCGGTGGTGCCGACGGCGCCGATGATGATGGGGTCGAGGTGGCACTCCAGCCAGCTGTAAGCGGGAGGCAGCTCACGCATGAAAGAGCCCCAGACGATGATCAGGATGCTGACGAGCACCGACCAGAGACCTTGTTTGAGGGTCAGTTTAACGTTGGTGATAGCCAGCAGGAAGAGGCCCAGTATACCGCCGCCGAAGATGCCGGCGATCTGCCACCAGATGTCGAGGGCGCTCCTGGCGCGGATCATCAGCAGGGCGAAGGCGATGCCCAGGAGACCCCAGATGACGGTCATAAGCCGGAGGAAGTTGACGCTTTCCTTCTCAGTGGCATCGGGCTTGAAAAACTTCTTGTAGTAATCGACGAACAGCACGGTGGCCGAACAGTTGAGGGCCGAGTCGATGGTGCTCATCGAGGCAGCCAGGATGGCGGCGATGATCAGTCCTTTGATGCCCACGGGGATCTCATGGGCAATGAAATAGGGAAATACCTGGTCGCCCTTGGTGATCGTCGCCGGCAGGGTATGCGCATCTCCCGAGTAAAAAGCATACAGGGTGGTGCCGATATACAGGAAGATGGCCGTCAGCGGCAGATAGAGCAGCACGGCGATCCAGATGGAGCGGCGGGCTTTTTTCAGCGTGCCCACAGAGCTGTATTTCTGGGTATAGTTCTGGTCGGCCATCAGGTTGCGCAGGTTCTCGGTCACGCCATAGATGATCATCACCAGGACGGTACGGCCTTTCAGGGATAGGGTGAGATCGCCCCAGGAGAACTTGTTGGCGTCGATGGCATTCTGTATGAGAGGCTGGCTGCCGGCAAAAACATCTTTGGTGAGGATGTAGGCTGCGATAAGGATGCCCCCGATCATGATGATCGACTGCATCACATCGGTCCAGATGACTGCCTCCATGCCTCCCATGAGGGTATAGAGGACGGTGACGAGCCCGATGATGAGAATGAGCCAGCGGATATCCGTGGTAACGAACTGCGACAGCAGGAGAGAGGAGAGGTAGAGGATCACGGCTGTGCGGCCGATCATGAAAAGGACAAAAGAGAAGGAGGCATATATCCGGGCCCAGAGACCCATTTTCTTTTCCAGGTAGCCATACACAGAGATGATCTTGTGTCTGCGGTAATAGGGCACCACATACTCTGCCACGAACCAGGCTACAGGGATGGCGCTCAGCGCAAAGATGATGGGATGCCAGTTGGCGTCGAAGGCCTTGCCGGGCACCGCGATATAAGAGATGCTGCTGGTGTAGGCGCTCATCACGGCGATGCCGGCGGCCCAGGCGGGGATGCTGCGGCTCGCCACCATGAACTGCTCGGAGGTCTTGCTCTTGCGCAGGAAATAGGCTCCCATGCCTACGAGGATCAACGCGTAGATGATCAGGACAGCGAGATCAATGATGTGGAGTTCGTAGTTCATGGTTCATGGTTAGTGGTTCGTGGTTGGTGGTTCGTAGTTCGTGGTTCGTAGTTCGTGGTTCGTAGTTCGTGGTTCGTGGTTCGTGGTTGGTGGTTCGTAGTTAGTGGTTAGTGGTTCGTAGTTGGTGGTTCGTAGTTGGTAGTTTGTAGTTAGTGGTTAGTAGTTAGGGAAAGGATCAGGGATCGGTGCTGGTGGCGGAAATATTGGTCGTATGGTTGATCTTTTTCAGGCTCTCAGCGATCTGATCCCGTTCGGCAGGTGTCATCCTTTCCAGCGGCGGGGCCAGGTAATCATCACAGATGCCCATGACAGAAAGGGCTGCCTTGATGCTCATAGGAATGCTGAAAGGGTGATCACTGACAGAGTACATGGTTTTGTAGATCGCCATCACCCGGGTACGCAATAGTTCTATGGTCTCCAGATCTTTTGCCAGGGACGCTTCGTAAAGGCGTACAAAAAGATCGGGGAAGACATTGGCTCCACCGGGAACGGCGCCGTGCCCCCCGTGCAGGATGGCATCGGGGAGATACATCTCCGTGCCGGTGATCAGGGCGAAATCGGGATCATCCCCGAAAGCATCCACGAGGGCATAGAAATGGAACATGTCGCCCGAACTGTCCTTGATGCCGAGGGCTCCCTTCCGCTTGATCTTTCGGACGGTCTCAACGCTCAGATGTATATCGGTATGGCTGGGAATGTTGTAAATGAAAAAAGGAAGGGGCAGGGCATCAGCCAGGATCTCATAATACCGGACTGTCTGGTTCTGATCGACGGGGAAATAGTAGGGGGGAGCTGCCACCACGGCATCAGCGCCACAGGCTTTGGCCGCACGGGCTATCTCCAGCGACCCTTCCAGGGAAGTGTCGGAGATGCCCACCAGCACCGGCACACGGTGGTCAATGATCAGGCAGGCTCTTTCAATAAGCTCTTTGCGCAGGGCATAGCTCAGGGAAGGTCCTTCGCCGTTCGAGCCCAGCAGAAAGATCCCGTGTACTCCATGGCGGATCACATGATCAATAAGCTTCTCCAGACCCGGGTAGTCCAGTTCGTCATAATTCTTTAAGGGGGTGATGAGCGGGGGTATGATACCTCTTAACGGCAGATCCATGGTAAAAAATGTATTTTAGGTTGTTGTGGTCTTTGTCATGAACAAAGAAACATAAACAAGATATTGGGGTCTACTGTTATTTTGGATAATTTACATTAATTTTTAACCATTGTTACATTATTATTTGATATATTTAAGCGGAATTTAACAGTATTTGTTATTCGTCATGGATTATGTGTTCGAGAAGATCGAGGTTCCTACCAAACATTCTTTCATTGTCCGGGAGATACAGCTTGCCGAACGGGCTCCGAAGATCCATTCCCATAAGAATTACGAGCTCAACTTTATCGTCTCAGGGGTGGGGCGCCGGATCGTAGGAAACAATATCACCCGCTTTGAGCACAATGATCTCGTGCTGCTGGGTCCCGACCTGCCCCACTGCTGGGAGGTGCTGGAGACCGATGTCGGCAAGTCCCCTTCCTGTATCACCATCCATTTTTATGAGAATATCATCCGTTCCGATTTTTTCAACATTCCGGAGATGGAGGTCGTGGTGGACCTGCTGAGAAGGGCATCCCACGGGATCTATTTCAGTGGGCATAAGATCGGGGAGATCCGGCAACGTTTGAAGAAGCTGTTGATGCTGGAAGGATTGGAGAGCTATATCGAACTGCTCAATATCTTCAACCTGCTCAGGAAGATGGATCATCAGGAGACCCTTTCCGAAACCGTGGTCTACTCTAATGATTTTGCCCGCGATCTGGAGCAGATCAACAAGGTGTATGAATATGTCTTTATCAACATCAATAAGGGCATCAAGCTGCAGGAGGCTGCCGATATCGTGAACATGGCCTCGGGATCGTTCTGCCGGTATTTCAAGAAAAAGACCAATCTGACCTTTATGGAGTATGTCAAGAAGGTGCGGATCAGCCTGGCGGCCAAGATGTTGGTGGAGACGGACAAGTCCATCTCACAGATCTGCTACGAGAGCGGATACAACAACCTCGCCAACTTCAACCACTACTTCAAGACCCTCATGAACAAGACCCCGTCGGAATACAGGAAGATGTTCAGGTAGGGACGTCCGTCCTTCGGTACGCCTTCGGCTACTCAGGAACCCTCCTTTAATTCCTGCAACGATGAAGCGATTATGCGATAAAGCGATGATGCGATAACATGCAAACTCGATACTCGATACTCATAACTCTGAACTCTGAACCGTTCATTCCAGTAATTTCAATCCTTCCAGGGCCGACTTATCATCGGGGCGGATGAGGAGGGCTTTCTGGAAAAGCAGTTTTGCTTCCCGCAGCTTTTTTATCTTCAGGTTGGTCCAGGCGTAGAGGATCACCCCGTCGTAATCGAAGGGGTAGAGGTTGATCACCTTTTCCAGGTAGGAGGCGGCTTTTTCATACTGCATGCGGCCATAGTAGATCGATCCCAGCCGGTAGTTGGCCACTGAATTGTTGGGGGTGATCTCCAGGATCTTTTCATACTGGGCGATGAGCTGGTCCCAGTTGCCCAGGGCTGCCAGGGGCAGCGCCAGCCCGAAACGGGCCTCCACGGCCATGGGACGTAACGAGACGGCTTTGTTGTAAAAAGACCTTGATTCCAGGAAAAGTCCGGCCTGGTAGTCCAGCCATCCCAGACGCAGGTTCATCTCATAAGAGTTTTCCTGATAGATCTGTTTAAGTGTCTCGGCGGCGCCGGTATATTTACCGGCCGCTTCCAGCGTATAGCTCTTTTTGAAGGCGTCCATCACCTCCTGCGAGATCTGCCCAAAGGAAAAATTTCCTAAAAGGAGGAAAGAGATCAGGAGGATATCTTTTTTCAGGTTCTTTTTCAGAAATTCCATGATATTCCAAATTTAAAGTTCCACATCCGGTATTTGACAGGATCATATTTTTGTGAGGGGTCGTCTGCAAAAAAATAGTAGCTGGTGGCTTTGTGCCAGGAGGGCGATAAGGTGATCCGCATACCATTTTTTGGGATCACATAGATCAGAGAGCCTCCGGCACTGACGGAAATGGGGTTCATTTCGTTGTAGAGCAGCCATCCTCCGCTGTACTGATAATTGCTCAGCTCACCGGTGGTCATAAAAAACTCGCTCCAGAGGGTCCCCACGATCCGGAATCCCAGGAAAGGGGACCAGATCAGGCTCTCTTCCCGGCGTATGTCCTCTGAGAAAGTGCCCTGCATCAGCCAGGAGACAGTAGTACCGGCATAAAGTCTGGTATTGCCCAGGGGATAGAGGACGATCCCGCCGTCCGTCTGTAGCTGGTTAAGGCCGTTCATGTTGGAAACGCCCGCTCCGCCGTAGAGAGAGACGAAAGGAAAGTCTTTGCGCAGAGACAGCTGGCCGGTACCGTTCCCCATACTGATGGTGGCCAGGTAGGAAGGATTGTATCCGTACTGCACCGGCAGGGGGGTGCGCAGGTTCAGGTAATTGGCCGAGAGGGCCAGCGTGAAGCCTTCGGCCAGACGTATCGTGATCCCTCCGTATAGCTGATGCTGGTTGAGAGTGTTGTTTTCCAGATAATAAAGGCCTTCATCGTTCTGATAGGTCAGGTAGCGGTTTTTTCTCAGAAAACGGTATCCGTAGTTCAGGGAGACATTTCCCCCGGCCTGGTGGGTGAAAAGGAACGCACCGCTGCCTCCGCCGTCGGGGATGTTCTGGTATCCGTTTTCGGAGGGTAGTGATCCCGGCATATCAGCAGGAGAAGGTTCATCACTGCTTTTGAAAAAATAATCAAAGGAAAGGTCGAAAGCCGTAATACCGGTGAGCCTGCCGGTCTTCAGCTCCTGCCGCAACTTTACCGGCATGCGGTGCATCAGGGCATGGCGGTCGGTCTCCCTGCCGCTGTACAGGTAGCTGTAATAGAGATATTTTAAAGCGTTGATGTCTCCTTTGCTGAAAGAAAGAGCCCTGCGGAACTGGACCGCTGCCTGCTGGTAGTTTTTACGGGAGTAATAAGCAATGCCGAGGCGCATGCGCAGGTAATAGGTGTCAAAGCCCGTTTTCAGGGCTTTTTTACCTTCCTGTATCACCTTGTGCCAGTCGCCTTTCAGATATGCCTCGTAAGTGACTTTGTCGTAGTAGGCAAACCCTTTCGTCTCCTGGGCAGGCAGTGTGCTGCCCGTGAACAGAAGGAGGAGCACAAAAGCCGTTAATCTGCACATTTTACTTTCATTAAGTTCTTGCCGTCCGAGATCGCCATCGCGGCGATCCCTGTCCCGTTCAGTTCCAACACGAACCGGATCTCTTTCCGGCTCCTCTTGCTGCCCCGCCGGGTGCGGGCCACCGATTCCGTTTTCAGGCGGGCCGGCATCACCGGGTTGTCCATCCAGGTGTATTTCAGCTCGAAATCCGCCTGCAGGTAGATGAAGAACGGAGCCAGGAGGTCCTGCAGGATCAGTTGCGTTTTGCTGTAGACCAGGTGCAGGGGATAGCTGTCGGTGACAGTGATCTCTTTGTAAAAGCCTTTATATACCCGGTAGGCAGCCAGGAAGAAATAATAGAGCAGGGCGTCCTTTTTACCTTCAAAACCGGTGAAATAAAAGATGTTGTCCTCCGAACGGAACCAGGCTTTGCTGCCGGTTTCCGGGCAATAGAGATACGACTGGTTGTAGACATTGGTTTTCACCTCCCACAGGAATCCTTTCAGCGGTACCTGCGCATCGGGGGTGAAACGGATCTTTTGTCCGGGGACAAAACGGAAAGCTTTTGCCAGCAATTCATTCACCTCCATATTGGCTACCGTTTCTCCTTTGGCCGGGATGCCGTAATTAACCAGGGAGGGCCGGTCGTCTTCATATTTCAGGTAGCTGCCAAAGGGGTAGTAAAGGGTGGGGGAGCCGATGAAGGGGGTGGCCTGGAACTGGAAATGCAGATGGGGATAGGGAGAACGGCCGCTGTTGCCCACCTTGCCGATAATGTCCCCGGGTTTGACCGTATCCCCTTTCCGGACCTGTATACTGTCTTTTTTCAGATGGCTCATCTTGGAATAAAGCCCTTCGGCGTGCTTGATGATGACCGTGTTGCCCCAGTTCTTGATGAGGTTAACATCTCCGATGTCATTGTCATCAATCCCGTCTTCGACGGTTTCAACGATCCCGTATCCGGTTGCCAGAACGTTCTTGTCATAACAAAAATAATCCGACAGCAGGTTGCCCTCGTCCCGGAAGGTCTTGCCGTCAGGCCCTTCGATCACAAAATCCCAGGCATGACGCCAGTCGTCCTTGTGGGTGTACTCTCCGTCATGCCCCTGTGATACCAGCCACTGCCCGCTGAAAGGCAGGCGGAATGAGAAAAGGAAGCGGGGATCGAAACGCTCCCGGCTGTTATGGTCGTAATAGAGGTTTTTTTCCGGGCTGAACTGTTGTATCAGTACCTCCTTCAGCCGTTTCTTTCCGGAAGTCCTGAACTTCAGGACATACAGGAAGAGAAGGACCATGATGTTAAAGGGCAGGGAATAGACCGGCACTTTGAATACGGCAAAGACCGGATCGAGGCTGATGGTAAGGATGGCCACGAGGGGGGTGAGCAGGATGGCCCAGCCGTACGTCCATACCGAAGGGATCAGGTAAAAGCCGCCGATGGCAATGGCTGTGAGGATGTAGTTGAAACCTATGTAGCTGTAAGAGGTCTCGGCCAGGTTAACCCCCAGCAGCAGATAGAAGAGATAGGCTGTATAAAATCCCAGCAACGACAGGGTGAAAGCGATGCGGGAATAAAGGAACAGACCTATGGCGATGAGGATGCCTGCCAGGATCTTTGTCTGGAAGAAGATCGCCGCCAGCGACAAAAAATAGAGTCGCAGGGAGACGGGGAAAAGGTTGTTGATCTTCTCATGGATCGCGACAAGCCGGCTGCCTCCCAGGCCGTACAGCTCGTTGAGCGTGTAGATGCCCCTTTCGCTGATGCCCAGGTGATCGAACTGCCGGGCCGCCAGCAGGACGATCCATATCGACAGGATGAAAGGGATGCTCAGGTAGGGCAGGTAATACTTGCCGATGACCCCTTCGAGGGCTACCGAGATGAAAAGGGTGAGGAGCGAAGCCATCACCACAATGAAATAAAACTCAAGTCCCGGCTGGTAATAGATGCCCAGCCCCAGGCCTACCAGCAGGCTGTTGAAACCGTACGACCCCTCCGTGATGCGTGTTTCGTTGAAGCCGAAGAGGAAGGCGGTGATGATGGTGACGACCACGGCCAGCAGACCGCTGAGGCCTGCATAGAGATCGATAAAGCTCACCCCCAGCAACAGCAGGGCGAACAGCTTGTTGCGCGAGAAAAAGACCTGCGCATAACTGTTGCCGCTGCTCTCGGCGATCCTGCTGATATAAGCTTTTATTTCCATTTAAAATATAATCGTTGGGGTCAGAGCTCGAAGTTTTTCAGGTGATCGGGCAGCTCTTCCTGGCGTGTCATGTAATCCAGGTCCTCCCGTCTGCGGATGATATGCGGTGTTCCCTGCGTGTCGATCATCACTACGTTGGGGCGGTATTCGATGAACTGCAGCCACTGGGTCATGTTGTAGGCGCCGATGCGTTTGATGACGAAATGATCTCCTTTTTTCAGGAGGGGGAAATCGACGGCGGCCCGCAGTACGTCAATGTTCATGCAGAGAGGTCCGTAGATGGTGGTGTCCTCGGTGTGCTGTGATACCTTTTCGGCCGGGTGTATCTGGTGCTCATACCAGAAAGAGGTGAACAGCAGGTTGACCCCTACGTTGGTGATGAGGGCCCGGCGGCCCGAGGCGAGGCGTTTGTTGGCGATGACCGTGCCCAGGAGGTAGCCTGCGTCATCGATCATGGCGCGGCCCGTCTCCAGGATGAGCAGGGGCAGGTGCTCAGGTTTGATGGCCGAGTTGATCAGCGCCCCGGTGATGGCATCGGCATAGTCGTCGAAGGAGGGAGCCGTATCGGTGCCGGGGACATAAGCCCCTTTGAGGGTGTTCTTCGAGGCGAAGCCTCCTCCCAGGTCGATATAACGGATCACATGACCGTATTTCCGTTCTGTACTGACTGCCAGGTCAGCCAGTTTGGAGGCGGCTACCCGGTAGGCCTGTGCAGTCATAATGTACGTGCCTATGTGGGTGTGCAGGCCTGCCAGCTCCATCTTCTCCGAAAGCATGATACGGTTGATGGCCTCCCACGCCTCGCCGTTGTCATAATTGAATCCGAAACGGTCCCACCGCGGGTAGATGCCCGTATCCATGTTGACGCGGATGGCCACCAGCGGTTTTTTGCCGGTCTCTTCCGCCACCTCCATCAGCATGTACAGCTCGTCAAAATGATCGATATGGATCAGGGAGCCTTTCTCTGTGGCGGTCTTCAGGTCCTCATAGCTCTTGGAAGGACCGTTGAAAATGATGTACTGCGGCAGAACGCCGTTTTTCAGGGCTTTGTGATACTCAAAGCCGGACACCACCTCGGCCCAGGCGCCTTCCTGGTGGAAGACGTTGCAAACGGCTGCCAGGTAGTTGGTCTTGTACGACCAGGCGAACTGCACTTTGGGATAGCGGGTGCTGAAGGCCTGGTATGCCTGCCGGTACGTCGACCGAAGGGTGTTCTCCGAGAGTACATACAGGGGAGATCCGTGATCTTTTAAAAGATCTTTAACCTTGTGTCCTTCGATCTCGGGGATCGCCTCTATACGCGGCGTCATGCCGAATTTCGACGGCATGCCGGCATTGAGCTTTTTTATCACTGGCGGTTCAAATGTCTTCTTTTCCATAATATATTCCTTTCACTATAATCTAACTATTCTTTAACTACGAACTATGAACTACGAACTACGAACTACGAACTATATCTCCCCCTTTGTGGATATCTTCTCAAAATCCTTCATATCTATGATCATATCCCACGAGTAGCGCACAAAGATCTTGCCGGTTTCATAGGAGGTAAAAGGTTCCACCTCCATGCCCATCGCCAGCTTAACGAGGGCTTCGGGCAGGTTCTGCCCGGCGCCCACGGCCAGGTACACCCAGGCGGGTATACGCGGGTTGATCTCCAGGATATAATATTGGTCATCATCGGTACGCATCAGTTCCAGTTCCATACCGCCACGCCAGCGGGTCGCGCGGATGATGCGGTGTGTCAGCTCCAGCATATCGGGGTTGTCGAGGGTGATGCCTCCCCAGGCCTTCCCTTTGTCGGTGATATACTGCTTACGCATGGGGACGGCGCCTACGGTATTCCCCTGTCCGTCGCCCAGGGCTACCACATTGACCTCAGTGCCACGGATGAACTCCTGGACGATCACCGGCAGTCCCCACTTGGCGCTGATCTTGTTGAAATGGCTCAACACCTGCTCTTCATTGTATGCAATATAAGCATCATAGAACTTGCCCTTGACCATCACCGGGTATTCAAATTTCTCATCGATCTTCCGGATATCATTTTCATAGAGGAGAGGCATGCTTTCGGGGACCAGCAGGTCATATTTTTCTCCGAAAGCGTCAAGATTGCCCTTGTGCCGTTCCTCCAGCTGCTCCAGCGTGGGCAGAAAAGTGCGTATACCCATCTCGTGCAGCACCTTCTCCGATTTGATGAAGGTGTACAGCTCTGCGTCGAAGTTGGGGATGAGCAGGTCGATGTGTTCCCGGTGGTGGATGTAGCTGAGGCGGTCGAGGACGGCCTCTGACCCTTCCGAAGGATAGGGCAGCATATACACCTTGTCCACCAGATCGCGCAGGTAGATACCCGGCTCCAGGGTCTCGTAGACAAGGCCCACCACCTTCACATCCAGGCCGGATGATTCCCGTATAGCCCGGATCACCGGGATGCCGGGGCCGGGGTTGTCGGTATTGTTGAGACCGGTGACTGCCACCACCAGCTTTTTCTTATTTTCCATCTCTGTTGTTTAAAATGTCCAGTATTTCCGAAGGGGATACGCCATATTTGTCGGCTATATCCTTGAGGATATCTTCTTCCCCGGCCTTGAAACCCTCTTTTTTCAGGGCATTGACCAGGTCTTCCGGGGGGATGCCATATTCATCCCCGATCTGCTGCAGGCTCTTGCGTCCTATACCGTTGCCGCCCCGGATGATCACGGCTCCCTGCCGCTTCTTTTCCACCTCTGTATCCGATCTTCCGAAGAATCTATAGAGGTCGGCGGGTGAAAGTTCGTTGGCTGCTGCGATATCACGCAGAACCTGATTCATGCTGTCTATCTTTATCCCCTGACCTTCCAGGATGGCCCGTGCACTGTCGGGAGACATTTTCAGGATCTCCCTGGAGAAATCAGTGAAGGCATAAAGTTCGGCATGCGGGATGGGCGGGCTGCTGTCCTCCTCTTCCCAGCTTTCGGTGAACTGCTCTCCCCAGTCCATGATCGTTTTGAAAGGCGGGATGTTGAAGATCACACCGAAAAAGATCGCCAGGGTGAGCAGGGTCGCAAGGACCATCTCCCAGGTGCGGTTCAGGCTGCGGGTGACACGCGATCGTATATGTCCCAGGAAGGCTTTCCAGTTGATGCTGAAAAGATGAAAGATCCCCAGGATGAGGAACATCAGGGAGAAGTTGGTGTGCATCGACTGCCAGCCCTCCTTGCTCAGCCCCCAGAGGGTCCATTCCGACCAGTGGGCGACCCTGCCCGGGGGAGCAATGTAAAGGATCACCCCCGAGACGGTCATGATAAAAAAGGAGAAAAATAGACCGAAGGTCACAAAACCCCGCCAGCTGAACTTCTTTTTTCTGTTCTTACCCTTCATAGTCGATCAGGTGATAATGGTTCAACATCTCAATGAAATCCTGGTAATACTTCTCAAAGCCGCTGCGGTCGATGTCGTAACGCATGGTGATCGCCGTGGCTATCTCATCGTAGCTCTTCTCCTTTTTCAGGAGATTAAGGATCTCCTGTCCCGTCTCGTTGACAGTGAAAGATTCGCCGGTGGAGGGATCGAAAACAAATCCCGTATCACTTACCGCTATGTTTTTTCTGATCTTCATTTTTTCTGTTTTTTGATCGTATCTCTTAATTATAATAAGGTATGGTAATAAACGGATCTTCTTCCGGAAAAGTTTTACAGAATTTTTTCATTATGTTACAAAATTCTATGCTGCGATACAGACCGGTAAAAAGATCCCCGGAACATTCTGTGTGCCGGGGACCGTCAGGTATGGTGTCCTGTCCGGATATCAGTTCTTTTCGATGATCCTGTCGAATGCTTCCTGATCCATCAGTACGGGTATGTAATCCACCCCCCTCACTTTCAGGTTCCAGACGTATGCCCGCAGGTGGGCCTCGGAACCTTTCCGCAGGTTGGTCCACACCCGGGTTATGTCTTTGTTGTCCACATGATCGTCAAGCTCTTTTTCCAGATCCAGGATATCTTTCTCCTCGATCAGGGCGCTCACTTTCAATGCATCGATATCGGAGGCGCTGCCGTCATTGATCAACTTGTTGTAGAGGGCCTGCAGATCTGCATTGGTGAATTCGCCCGGCTCTTTTCCTTCGGCAGGGTCTTGCAGGTCGTAGCGGTTGATCAGCGTCAATACGGCATCCATGTGGCGTTGCTCGGCTTTCTGAATGTTCCCGAAAGCACGGATCTCCGTTTTGTCATAGAGATAAAAATAAACATCCCGTGCCAGTTTTTCTTCTTCGCGCATGAAGAGGATGCCGTCTTTTTCCTGATCGTTCAGGGGTTCTGCTGCAATGTTGGCGATGCAGGTGAAAGAGGCGGAGTCGGTGGCCACTTCCTGCCCTTCAGCGGTGAGGTCGTCCCCTGCCTGGTCGGGCCCGTTGGTAAAGGTGCCGCTGCAGGCGGTGAAAGAAATGCTCAGGGTGAGCAGTGTCGCTGAGATCAAAGTGAAAACTTTCTTTTTCATAATGATAGAGTTTTAGTGATTAAAAATTCATGTCTTTTGTCTGTTAGACATGCGGCCGGCAGGATCTATTTCCCGCAGGTGGTGTAAGATTCTGACAAAAAGTTACAGGATATTGCACTCCGGGAATATCAGGAGGCGGCCAGTTTCTTTTTATAATCGGTGACGCTCATGCCGGTGATCTTCCGGAACTGGTTGGAGAGGTACTGGACACTGCTGTATCCCATCATATTGGCGATCTCACTGAGAGAGAACTCGCCCCGTTGCAGGAGGATCTCCACGCGGCGGATCTTCTCGCGGATGATATATTTCTCGAGGGTGATGCCCGTCTGGGCCGAGAAAAGGCGGGAGAGATAGGAATAGCTGTATCCGGTCTTTTCGACGATATAGTCGGAGCGGTTGATCACCGAGTTGACAAAGTTCAGCTCGTGCACCAGCTCATGCACGGCCAGCCGTACCTGTTCAACGATCACCTGCTCGTGATCGCGTACGGGATACAGTTCATATTTTTTCAGGAGGGTCAGGAGCCGTTCTTTCTCTCCGGCATCCAGGTCTGCCGGCAGGAGGATATGCCCCGTCTCCACCTTCACCTGCCCGAATCCTTCGTGTTGCAACAGGTCCTCCAGCAACAGCAGGGTACTGCGCTCGTACAGGTTGCTGATATAAATGCTCTCTCTCGCTGCCATGAGGTAAAGATAGGAAAAAGAAGCGCGAAGCTCGATGCTCGAAGTTCGAATAACCACGAACCACGAACCACAAACCACGAACCGTTTACTGAATCTTCTTGAACATCCTCTTTACCCGGATATTGGCCGGGAAGTGTTTTTCCTTATTGAGGGAGAGCCAGATGTATTTGGGT
>WFRO01000394.1 GCA_015486475.1 Bacteroidales bacterium | reverse complement strand
CGGTGGTTAATTCACTAAGATGACTTATGGGAGGAGGGGCTGCTGCGCAGGCGGAACTAGCTCACTTCGCTCGCGAAATTAAACCACTTCGTGGCTGAAATTAGGTAGAAATTAGCTCGCTAACGCTCGCGAAATTAGGTAGTCATACGGTAGTCATTCGGTGGTCATTAGTTCGCTGCGCTCACGAAATTAATAATCTAAGGTTCTGGTTACAAGGTAGTAAATGAGTGAATGCGTGAATGCGTTAATGATTGAAAAATCAACATTCGATGTTCGATGTTCGGTGTTCGTCGTTCATCTATCATCGTTCATCGTTCATCGATCTCTTAATCATTCCACTTTTCCACTTTTCCACTCTTCCATTATTCCCTTCTTCCCATCCTATTCTTTCACCCGGATCGTGCTCAGTAACTGCAGCTGTGACAGGCTGGTGATCCGGTACTGGAACAGTCCGTCCTCACCGATCATCAGCAAGGAAGCGGGGAGCGGGATCACGTCATAGGCATGCACACCCGGATAGGTTGCCGTAACATGCATATTCAGAGGATCGCGGGCATCCATCACTTTCAGACCATGTTGCCCGTCACATACGAAAAGTACGGTATCTGCCACGGCCAGACCGTGCGGATTTCCGAAATTGTAGGATCTTTTGAGCACCGGATGGTAAAGATCGGAAATATTGATCACATCCAGACGGTTCACGGAAGAACCGCATCCGTTACCGGCATACAGGGTCACATAAGCATAATCCCCCTGAACCACAACAGGATCACAACTCTGAATATGGGTAATGATCGAAATAAAGACCGGAATGAGCGGATCCTGGAGATCGTATATAGACATGCCGTTGCGGGTACCGAAAAAAAGTTTCCCCTCATGCTGAAAGATCGTTTCACAAGAGCCCCGCAGCAAAAGTTCGTTTTCTTTGTACATCTCCGCCGGATCATCCACCTTTATGATCTTCAGAATATTATTGCCGGTAAGTACATAAAGCCACTTATCATACAGTGTAAACCGTGCCATGGAACCGCCCGAGCTCATGCTGACGCCTCCCTCACCCCCGTTCATCACGTAGGGAACGCCCCCCTCAGTAAATTCTTTGACCTTGTCATAGTTATAAAAGATAAGCAAGGGATAGGGTACCAGATGTATCTCTTTCCTCACCTTTCGCGCTTCCCAACGGACGATCACCCCTTTTGTCCGGTCCAAATTTTCATAATCAACCGGATAATCCCCATCGGTTGGCGGGGTAATATAGGGCAGGATGTCCCTGGCCCTGCCTTTTTCCACAATATGCTCCGGATCGGAAATATCCAGTGCCACCAGGTCCACATAGCTGTCGGCATACAAAATATCATTCCGCACCGCCATATCCACATTCCCCGGAATATCAATAAAAGCAAGGGGTACAGGATGGGCAGGATCGCTGTTATCGACCACATGGATCCCCTTCAGATACTCATTGATAAAAATTAATTGATCTTTTACATAGATTTTGCCCGGTTTTTGCAGGGAATCGGGAGAAGATGCCTGAATGGGTTTACGAAGATCATCAAAGGAAAGATAGACCGGTTCGTATAAAGTCTGTTCCTGGATGATCTTATCATGACATTGCGTGAAAAGAGGTATGGCAATTAACAATAAAAGAAAACGGACCATTGTTTTCATTGCAGCAGGTTTTAGATAGAATTTTTTAGAATAAATACAAAAACCACACCAAACCTTTAAATCCAATCAAAATGAGATCCTCCTGCCGATCGAAAAAAACTTTGTTCCTGCAGATCCTTGTTCTTTCGCTCCTGTTACCCGGGACAGCTCCTCTCTCACTGGCTGCAGGCCCATTCTCCCCACCGGTGCAAAATACAGCTCAGGGGAAAGCCCCTGAGAAACAAAATGCCGCCAAAGGCAGGTATATGGCCTTCTTCTCGCTGGGGATGCTGCCGGGCAGCACGGACATTATACAGACTACGCCCATAAGTCTGGGGATGAGCCATGGTTATTACACCAACGGTATATATATCGGCGGGGGGATGGCGGTAGAGAACTTTGAACCCGCATTTTTACCGGTCTTCGCCGATCTGCGTTTTATCATGAACCAGCATGGAAAAATACAACCCTGGATCAAAATGATCCTGGGCAAGACTTTCCTCTTTCCCGGATCTTCCGGTCAGGAATGGGAGAAGACCAGAGGTAAGATCGTAACAGGCGTCGGGGCCGGGCTCTCTTACCCGGTAAGCTCCCGCAATGCATTTTATTTTTACCTGGGCTACAGGTTCATGAAATACACAGAGGAATATACCGGCAACCCGCAAAACCCCGTAACGAACGATTACAGGTTCAACCGAATGGAATTCCGTGTAGGGTTAAGCTTTTAGGAACAAGGAAATAGGGAAGCTCGATGCTTCCCGTCCGAACGGATGACTCCCTGTCTGCCGCCAGGCAGGCGTTCATCCGGGCGGGGAAGCTCGAATGAATGATAAAATAATTGAAAATATATTTCCCTTCATAGCCATTTACTCCCTACTCCCTTACTCATCGCTCAAAATTCATCGGTCTTCCCATCATTCCAATATTCCATTATTCCAATATTCCATTATTCCATTCTTCCCCTCTTTCATTTTGCATTCTCCCGTCTCTTTTCTTAGCTTTATCCTCATTATTTTCAGAATACTTTTTAAAGCCAGGCAAAATGGACAAGGAAGAGATCAAAGCCTATATGCAAGAGGCACAGGACCATCTGGTGAATGAGCTGCTGCCTTTCTGGACCTCCCGGATGACAGACCGCGAGTACGGAGGCTACATCACCCATTTCGATGAGGAAGGACGTGACACCGGCGAGGATGAGAAGTCGCTCATCGCCCAGACGCGGTCGGTGTACACACTCGCCTCGGCCCACCGTGCCGGTTACGGCGACGGAAAGCTGGCCGCCCTGGCCGCCCACGGCGTCGACTACCTGCTGAAGAAGATGTGGGACACGAAGCAGGGCGGTTTTTTCTGGATGACCGACCGCCACGGCAACGTCACCAACGACCGGAAGATCCTCTACGGTCAGAGCTTCGCCATTTATGCCCTGAGCGAATACACCCTGGCCACAGGCGATCCCCTGGGAAGAGAATATGCCGAAGAGCTCTTCCGTCTCATACAGACCCATGCCACCGATACCTATTACGGCGGTTACTTTGAGATGTTCGGTCGCGACTGGACCCTTGCCGGCCCCGGCGCCGAAGGAGGCGACCGCAAGACCCTCGACGTGCACATGCACCTCATGGAGGCTTTCACCACCCTGTACGAGGCCACCCGCCGTGACACCCACCGCCGCAAGCTGCAGGAAGACATCGACATCCTCCTCAACAGGATGCTGCACCCGGAATATAAGACAGGCATCCCGCAGTTTTGGCCTGACTGGAGCATAGCGCCGCAGATCAAGTTCAACATCATCTGGGGATGGGACCGTTACTCGGAAGAGGGCACCAAAAGCAACCCCACCGACAACACCTGCTACGGCCATAACGCCGAACTGGCCTGGCTGCTCATCCATGCCATGAAAGTAATGGACAAAGATCCGGAGGAGTACCGTGACCTGCTGGTGACGATCTTTGACCACACCCTGGAAAACGGCATCGACCGGGAATACGGCGGCGTCTTTGTCGAAGGGCCCCACGCAGGCGGCGTCTACGACCGCGAGAAAGAGTTCTGGCAACAGGCCGAGGTGATGACCGCCATGCTGGATGCCTGCCTGCTCACCGGCGAAGAAAAATACTGGGAGGCCTATAAGAACGTGCACCGCTTCGTCTTCGACAAGGTCATCAACCCCCGTACGGGCGAGTGGTATCCGCTCCTCACCCGCGAGGGCAAACCCATCTGGACCCACATGGGCCACTCATGGAAGATCAACTATCACACCGTGAGAGCGATGGTGCAGGGGGTAGAGAGGATGAAGAGGATGGTAAGGCAGAAGTGATAAGGCAGAAGTGATAAGGCAGAAGGCAAAAGGAAGTGTGAAGCTCGAAGCTTCCCGTCCGAACGGATGACTCCGTTCATCCGGGCGGGGAAGCTCAAAGGATAAAGGTCGAAAAGTGGAAAAAGTATGAAAAGTTGGAAGAGAGGAAGGAATCGAACAACTCCAAACTTCCAAGGCAGAAGGCAAAAGGAAGCCCGAATTACTTTGAACTATGAACTATGAACTATGAACTAAACCTCTCGGTTTGAGCATTTCTTTAGGTTTATCGGACTGGATCGTTGGCCTGGTGGTCCTGCTGGGCAGCCTGGGCACAGGGCTGTACATGGCCTGGCGCACACGTGCCGGGCGTGACAGCTCCAGTTTCTTCCTGGGAGGCCGCAGGATCCTCTGGCCTGTTGTGGGGGCTTCGCTCTTTGCCACCAACATCGGCGCCGAGCATCTGGTAGGCCTCTCCGGCGATGCCTACCGCTACGGCCTCTCGGCCGGCTCGGTGGAGCTGACCACCTTCATCACCCTGGGCATCGCCAGCGCCATCCTCTTCCCCTACTATCTGAAGAACAGGGTGTACACCATCCCCGAGTTCCTGGAGCTGCGTTACAACCGCGACGCCCGCATCTTCTTCTCCGGGCTGATGCTGCTGATCAGCATCATGACCAAGCTGGCCTTCACCCTCTTTGCCGGGGCGCTGGTGCTCAACGGTGTGCTGGGATGGAACGTGATGACCACCGTCGTCGTCACGGGCCTGGTGGTGGCTGTCTTCACCATGCTGGGCGGATTCACCGCCGTAGCCTGGACCGACAGCATACAGGCCTTCATCATGATCCTGGGCATGGCCACCGTGCTGTTCATCGGTCTGGACAAGGTGGGCGGCTGGAGCGGTCTGGTGGCGAAAGCCCCGCAGGCCGTGCACATAGGCACTACGCTGGACGACCCGGCCTATCCTTTCTGGGGCATCCTGGCCACAGCTTTCTATGCCGGCGTCTTCTACTGGGGCATGGACCAGGTGAACGTACAGCGTGTGCTGGCAGCCCCCAACCTGCGGCAGGCCCGCTGGGGCGCCATGTTCGCCACCCTCCTCAAGCTGATGCCCATCTTCATCTTCGCCCTTCCCGGCGTCATCGCCTACGCCCTCTACCCGGGGCTGGGAGAGGCAGCGTCGAAGCAGACCTTTCTCCTGCTCATCAACCGGCTGCTTCCGCCGGGGCTGCGCGGGCTGGTGCTGGCCTCGCTGATGGCTGCACTGATCACCTCCCTCATCGCCGTGCTCAACTCGGTGTCTACCCTCGTCGTACGGGACTTTGTGGTGGGATACCGGAAAAGCATCTCAGAGAAAAAACAGGTCCTCGCCGGCCGCCTCACCATCCTGGTGGTCACCTTCCTGGGCATCGGCGCCGCCTGGCTGGTCTATAAGAATGAGGAGGGTCTATACAAATACCTGCAGACCATCTCGGCTTATCTGGTGCTGCCGGTCTTTCCGGCGATCCTCTTCGGCATCGTCAGCAAAAAGGTGACCCTCAAAGGGGCCACCGTCTCGGTCTTTGTGGGACTGGCCTTTGCCACCCTGTTCGTGATCGACCAGTTCGCCGGCCCGGAGACGGGCAGTCGCCTCTTCCCCTTCCTGCACCACCCCCTGACGCTCAACTTCGGCTTCCGCGGCCTGTGGGCCATCCTCATCACCAGCGCCATCCTCTTTGCCGTCTCGGCCTTTACCCCGAAGACTGATCCGGCCCGCCTGGAAAAGACCACCATCAACTATGCGAAACGGTTTGAAAAGTTTGAAGGACTGAAAGACTGGCGCCTGCAATGGCTTCTCCTCACCGCCGTCACCCTGGCGATCTATGTGTGGTTGTTCTGAAACCACCGAAAATTTTGTATAATCCCCGGCCTTTTCATAGCTTTAGGGACATTTATCTCACTCATGTCATCATGATGAACATCCTCCGGAAATCTTTTCTGATCCTCATCACGATCATCACGGGACTTCTCTTCTCCTGTCATACCGGTACAAAAAGATCCGAACGGGAAAGGCCCAACATCATCCTCCTGCTGGCGGATGACCAGGGGTACGGCGATCTGGGTTTCACCGGCAATCCGGTGATCGAGACACCTAACATCGATGCCATGGCGCGCCAGAGCGCCATCATGGAGAACTACTATGTCAGTCCCGTTTGCGCCCCCACACGTGCCAGTCTGATGACCGGCCGCTATAACTACCGCACGGGTGTCACTGATACCTACATAGGTCGCGCCATGATGCACACCGACGAGGTGACCATCGCCGAGGTGCTGCGGGATGCCGGCTATGCCACCGGTATCTTCGGCAAATGGCATCTGGGCGATAACTACCCCATGCGGCCGCAGGACCAGGGATTTGACGAAGTGCTGATGCTCAGGGGCGGCGGGTTATGCCAGCCCTCGGACCCCTTCGAAAATCACAACCGGTACACCGATCCGGTCCTCTTCCACAACGGGAAGAAGATACAGACCCATGGCTTTTGTACGGATGTTTACTATGATTATGCGATCACCTTTATCAAAAAAAATGTAAAAAAGGAAAAACCTTTTTTTGCCTATATCCCCACCAACGCACCCCACGCTCCTTTTCACGACGTACCCAATGACCTCAAGGAATATTATCTGAATAAACCCAACCTCACCTCTATTTCCCTGGAGAACAAGCCCAACCCGGACAAGCTGGCGGCGATCTGTGCCATGATCACCAATATCGACCAGAACGTGGGGCGATTATTGAAAACTTTAAAGGAGCTGGGGATAGATAAAAATACGATCGTCATCTATACCAGTGACAACGGGCCCAACACACGCCGGTATGTCGGCGATATACGCGGCAAAAAAGGAGAGGTGCTGGACGGAGGCATCCGGAACATGTTCTTCCTGCGCTGGCCTGCCGTTTTCAACGGAGGTGAAAAGAGCGATGTACGTGTGGCCCACTATGATGTGATGCCCACCCTGCTGGATGCGGCGGGGGTACCTGTACCTGAAGGGCTCCGGCTCGACGGCCGCAGCTTCCTCCCCCTGCTGAAGGGCGAAGAGAGCGGATGGCCGGACCGGGAACTTTTCCTGCAATGGCATCGCGGTGATGTGCCGCAACCTTTTAAGCGGTTTGCAGAAGTGGGGCAAAACTGGAAGCTGCTGAGCATGGACAGTGCCCGCTTCGAGCTGTATAACCTGCAGGAAGATCCCGGCGAAACAAAAGATCTTCTCGATCAGCATCCGGATCTGGTCCGGCAGATGGAGCAGGATTATATGGCCTGGTACCGGAATGTCTCCTCCACCCGTCCTGATAACTATGCCACCCCCCGTATCATCATCGGCAACGACGCCGAGATCACCACCGTCCTCACACGCCAGGACTGGAAAAGGGATGGCGGCCGGGGCTGGGGAAACCGGGGACACTGGCTTCTGCGACTGGAGCAACCGGCCTTATTCGACATCACGGTCGAGACCGCAGAGCCCAGGCCCGGTTGGCAGGTATCTCTCAGCGTGGGGAACATCCGCCGCCAGGGTATCATGCCCGATTCCACACGCATCACCTTCCCCGGCATCCGTCTGCAACCCGGCGACCTTTCCCTGACAGCCCCGGTCACCCACGGGGAAGAAATATACCCACGGATGCATGTGTTTGTAACGAAAAGATCAAAAAAGGAAAAATAGATCGCACAAGGCAGGATCCCTGTTAACGTTCCGATCAACTATTTATTTAACTAAAAACCCACAACCATGAAAAAGCTTATCCTTGCCTCTTTTCTTGCCTGTATGAGTCTGCTGGCCATGGGGCAGAGCAGTCCGGAGCAGATCGTCAAAAATTTCTTCCAGGATTATGCGACCAAAACGCCTCAGGAAACGCTGGAAAATCTTTATGCCCACATGCCTTCGGCCAACCGGGTGGGAGATGCCATTGACAAGCTGCGGGCACAGTTCGGAGGCCTGAAAGATCTGGTCGGAGCGTATATCGGCTATGACCTGATCACAAAAAAAGACCTGGTGGACCGTTTTTCCATCTACACCTGCCTGGTACGCTACGAGCGGCAGCCGGTACGTTTCACTTTTCAATTCTACCGCCCCAAAGACCAGTGGGTGGTGTATGGCTTTTCCTATGACGACAGCTTCGGTGATGAGCTGGAAGAAGCGACCAAAATATACAATCTGAAGTCTGAGAAATAAGAGGATTCTGCCACCCTGCCCGGAAACTGCCCGCCCGCTACTTCAAAGATCAATTCATCAAAAAACGGCTGGTCACGGGGAATGGCCTTTGTTATTCGTATCTTTGCCTCCAATTTTGTTGGTGTTGATATCAGAAGGATATGTCCCTGCTGAAACGGCTGATCCATAAAGAGCCCTTTTTAACGCTGCTGCTGATCCTCCTCGGCATCCTGGCTGTCCTGTATCCCGCTGAGATAAAGAGTTACCCATCCTTTGTCGACTGGCGTACGATCCTGGCCCTCACAGGTCTGCTGATCATCTCCACCGGTTTCCGGGAAAGCGGATATTTCTGTTCCCTCTCGGAGAAAGTCCTTCGGAAGTCCAGCCGGGAAAGGAGGCTGGCGGTCTTTCTGATCCTGCTGTCGGCAACCCTTTCCACCTTCCTCACTAATGATATCACCCTCTTCCTGGT
>WFRO01000393.1 GCA_015486475.1 Bacteroidales bacterium | reverse complement strand
TTCTTGTCGCGCTGGATCATGCGTTTGATCCGTTCCACGGCCGCTGCTCTCCAGGCAGGGTCGCTGTCGGGCACCAGGCTGTTGACGCCGTGCGACTCCAGGTTGGTCTCATCCACTATGTAGATGCCGTACTTATCGCACAGACTGTACCAGTAAGGATCGTCGGGGTAGTGTGAGGTGCGGACGGCATTGATGTTGAAGCGTTTCATCAGCCGGATGTCCTGCTCCATCACCTCATGGGGCACATGCTGGCCGTAGCGGGGGGTCATCTCGTGACGGTTGGTGCCTTTCAGGTAGACATGCCTGCCGTTGATAAGAAACCGGCCGTTGCGGATCTCCACCTTGCGGAAGCCGAAGCGGGTCTCCGTCACCTCGGTGAGGTTGCTTTCGTCATCCTTCAGGGACAGGATCAGGTGGTACAGGACGGGCGTCTCTGCGGTCCATTTCGCCGGGTTTTTGACGAGGGTGTCCAGGGTGAACATCAGATCGCCTCCGGCAGGAACTGTCAGCTCTCTGCGCAACAGGGATGCGACATGTCGGTCCCGTTCGTCCAGGACCACAGCTTCCAGCGAAAGATGTTTTTGTCTTTTACCTGCATAGTTCTTCAGGGAGATGTCGATGGCAAGCCGGGCATCGGTATAAGCACTGTCGAGATCTGTCTTGACAAAGAAGTCGCGGATATGCACCTGAGGCGTGGCGAAAAGGTACACATCGCGGTAGATGCCGCTCAGGCGCCACATGTCCTGGTCTTCCAGGTAGCTGCCGTCGCTCCAGCGGTACACCTCCACCGCCAGGAGGTTCTCTCCTGGTTTCAGGTAGCGGGTGAGGTTGAACTCAGCCGGGGTCATGCTCCCCTGGCTGTAGCCCACCTTCCGGCCGTTCACCCACAGGTAAAAAGCGGACTTCACGCCGTCGAAATGGATGAAGATCTCCTTGTTGTCCCAGCCGGCAGGGAGGGTGAAGGTGGTGCGGTAGGAGCCGACGGGGTTGTTGTCATGGGGGATGCGGGGCGGGTCCGGCTTTCCGAAAGGGAACTGCACATTGACGTAGATGGGGATACCGTAGCCATACATCTGCCAGTTGCCCGGCACAGGGATCGTATCCCAGGAGGAGACATCGAAGGAGGGACTGTAAAAATCCAGGGGCCGGACGGCGGGACGGGGAGACCAGTGGAACCGCCATGCTCCGTTGAGGGAACGGATGAAGGGGGATGCGTTCCGGTCGGCTTTTTTGGCCTGCTCTACCGTGGCATAGGGGATAGCTGTGCAGTGCGGCTCCTCCTTGTGAATGCCGAAAACTTCAGGGTTCTCCCAGTCGTGGCCCCCTGACTGTCCGGAGAGCAGGAGACCGGGAAGGAAAAAGATCAGGCTGATAAGGTAACGCATTTTTGAAAAGATATTTATGCAGGCTTCCGGCTTACATGGTGCGGATGGGTAAAGGGACTTCATCTGCAACTTCATTTGCGGAAATTGTTACTTGGGTTGTTTCAGGTAAACGTCCATCTGGGGAAAAGGAACGGTTATGTTGTTCTTCATGAAGTTGCGAATGATGATCTTGCGTATATCGCTTTTCATCTTCTCGATCCTGAAAATATTTTTGCTGTAAAACAACAGCTCAAAATTCAGGGATGAGTCGCCGAAATCGATGAAACGGGCTTCCGTAAGCTCTTTATCGGAGATGTCGGGGTGTTCCAGGGCGCTCTCTTCCAGGACCTTGATCACCAGGTCTACATCACTGCCATAGGCTACGCCCACATTGATCCTGAAACGGGTCTTTTTCTGCTGATGGCTCCAGTTGATCACCTTGTCGTTGATGATCTTGGAATTAGGGATGATGATGGCGATATTGTCCCGGTTGATGCCTTCGGAGGTGCGGAGGCCGATCTCTTTGAGCATGATCACGTCGTTGTCGAACTGCAGGATATCACCCACTTTGGTTTTCCCTTCCAACAGCAGGATGATCCCCGAGACAAAATCATTGAAGGTCTGCTGCAATCCCAGGCCGACGCCGACCAGCAGGGCAGCGGAGCCTGTGAGCAGGACCGTTAATTTGATCCCCAGTGTATTGAGGATGATGAGGATCGCGAGGGTCCATCCTACGTAGTTAAATATCTGAACGATGGCGTACAGGTTTCCTTCGTCTTTTGTCTTGAATTGTTTTGTCCTGAGCAGGGATCTTTTTAAAAGAATAAGCAGCGCTTTTGTTACAACGACGATCAGGATGATCAGGATCAGCTTTTCGGTGGTCAGGTGAAAATCGCCGAAGCTGATCAGATTGTAATTGAGGATATGATCCAGGGTATTTTTACTTTTTTCCATTTTTCAGTATATCTTTTACTTCTTCCAGATAATCTGTGTTCATTTCCAGGACCTCCAGGAGTTTCTGGTTCTGGTAGGTAATGATATGATCTATTTTGTCATGCAGTGCTTTGATCTCCAGCTCGGCCTTCAGGTTTACCTTGTAATCGTTCTCCCCTCTTTTTCTGTCTTTTTGTTCCTGTCTGTTCTGGCTCATCATGATGATAGGCGCCTGGATGGCGGCCAGGGTGGAAAGAAAAAGGTTCAGCAATATGAATGGATAAGGATCAAAAGGATGGGCGGCCAGCAACCATACATTTGTGGCCATCCAGAGGAAAAGAAAGACGCCAAAAGCAATGATAAAAGTCCAGCTACCTCCGAATTGTGCGACTTTATCCGCTATTTTTTGTCCCGTGGTCAGGCCCACGTTCCAATCATCCTCGATATTATCTGAAATGATCTTTTTATTGAGGATAGATTCTATTACGTTTTTATCTAGTTTATTGTATTCCTCCTGGTCTTTTTTGATAAGGCTTTGAAGATGCATGTTACGGTATCGTGTTACCTCGCTGTCGTCAATGTAACAGTCCCTGGTGAATTCCGGATGATCTTTTTTTATGAGGTCAAAGATGGGTTCCCGTAACAGATGGGCACTGACATATGAGCTGTCCTGCCTGACCTTTTGGATGAGATCTTTATTACAAATTACTTTTTCCATGGCAAATTGTTTTGATCGAAGGTTTGAGCATTTGTAAGATGTCCAATTGCTTAACTATCTGGTCATTAATTGTTTGATATCTTCAGAATGGGTAAAGGTAAAAAAAACGGAGCAATTTAATACCCGTAAAAAATCGCCCCGGCTATGACTTGTCTATAAACAGATGGAAGGGCGAGGGATAAAGTACAAAGCATCCTTATGATCTTTGAGACATTAATTTTTTTTGATTAGATGAATTTCAGGCAGCACGATCTTTATTTCTTTACCGGTCTCTTCTTTTGTCCAGAACAGAATAAAGTTAATGAGCACTTCTTCCACTTCATACTCTTTGGATAACAGCTCATCTAGTTTTGAAGAAAAGGCTTTGGAGAATTTCAGGATCGCTTGTTTTTCAGAATTATAGCAGGTATCGTTCTCCAGGGTGAGTGTATCCCCGCTTTGAAGATATTTGATAAGATCCTGTCTTTGTTCATTTATGAAAAAATCGAGCCAGATATCCTTGTGGGTCAACTGCAGAACAACTGATCCTTGGGGAGGGTAGTTCGTTTTGTCATTTATGAATTCAATATCCTTT
>WFRO01000392.1 GCA_015486475.1 Bacteroidales bacterium | reverse complement strand
TGAAGTATGTCACGGCCTTATCGCTGGTGACGGCGATGGGGGGGCTGTTGTTCGGCTACGACTGGGTAGTGATCGGTGGGGCGAAACCCTTCTATGAGCAGTTCTTTTCCATCGCCTCTTCTCCGGCCCTGCAGGGATGGGCGATCAGTGCGGCGTTAATCGGCTGTATCGCCGGCACGGTGATCTCCGGGGCCATGGCCGACCGTTACGGGCGTAAAAAGATGCTGATCACGGCGGCTTTTTTCTTCACCGTCTCGGCGGTGGGCACGGGTGCTTCCGGTCATTTCACGGTTTTTATCCTCTACCGTTTGCTCGGAGGCGTGGGCATCGGCATTGCCTCCAACCTGTCGCCGGTATACATTGCCGAGATCACCCCTGCCGGTATCCGGGGCCGTTTTGTCTCGATCAACCAGCTTACCATCGTCATCGGCATCCTGCTGGCGCAGGTGGTCAACTGGCTGATCGCCGAGCCGGTGCCGGCGGGTGCCACGGCGGCGGATATTCTGCACTCATGGAACGGTCAGCAGGGATGGCGCTGGATGTTCTGGGCCGAGACGGTGCCGGCGCTGCTCTTTTTCCTGTTGATGTGGCTTGTGCCGGACAGTCCCCGCTGGCTGATGCGCAAGGGGCGGGAGCCGGAGGCCGAAGCCATCCTGGCCCGTGTGGGCGGGGAGACCTATGCCCGGCAGGCCCTGCAGGAAATACGTGCTTCGCTGGCCCATGTGCAGGAGAAAGTGCCATGGCGTGAGCTGCTCACCCCCGGCATCCGAAGCATCGTCATCGTGGGGGTGGTGCTGGCTGTCTTCCAGCAATGGTGCGGCATCAATGTGGTCTTTATGTATGCCGAGGAGATCTTCTCCGCCGCCGGATACTCGGTGTCGGACATCCTCTTTAATATCGTCATCACGGGTAGTGTCAACCTGCTCTTCACCTTTGTGGCCATGGCACTAGTGGACCGCCTGGGACGCCGCACACTGATGTTGCTCGGGGCCGGCAGCCTGGCTGCAATTTACAGTGTGCTGGGCCTGTTCTATTATCTGGGCGTTACGGGCTGGCCCATGTTGCTGCTGGTGGTGATGGCCATCGCTGCCTATGCCATGACGCTGGCGCCGGTGACATGGGTGGTCCTCTCCGAGATCTTTCCCAACCGGGTGCGGGGAGCTGCCATGGCCGTGGCCACCTTTGCCCTGTGGAGCGCTAACGCTGTGCTGGCTTATTCCTTTCCCATCGTCAACAAGGCCGTTCATGCCTCCGGCAGCTTCTGGATCTTTGCAGCCATCAGTCTGGCAGGATTTCTCTTTATATATCGTCATCTGAAAGAGACCAAAGGCAGGACGCTGGAGGAGATTGAAAGGCAAAAGTAATAAGGCAAAAGGACGTTCCAGGTTTCAGGTTTCAGGTTGGGGGCTGAAATGTAGTGTTTGATGTTTGTGGTTTGATATCCGCTGCGCGGATGTTTGATACAGCCTGACGGCTGTGTTTGAGGATTTGAATGACGAATGTCGAATGTCGAATTCTGATTGTTGATTGTTGATTTTTCAATCCCGCCTATGTCCCGACTTCTCGGGACTACGTCGGGCAAAGCATTCACGCATTTAATCATTTCCACCCAGCACCCAGCACCCTGTACCTTGCAACTTTTAACTTTAGCTCACTTTTAACTTTTAACTTTCACTCCACACTCCACCCTCCACCCTCCACACTTCTTAATGGAACAACGCCTCCTCCGGGATCTCCTGCTCAGGCATCCCGGGGCCCTGCCAGGTGACGCGCAGTTTCTTGGCCAGGCCCTGCTGGAAGTATTTCACCAGGATGGGATGGTATCCTCTCTCCAGCTTCACTTTCATATCCAGTTTCTGGGAGCGGTGGCCGCCGTCGTTGTTGACGGTCTCCCGGCCGTTGAGGTACAGGATGGCCCCGTCGTTGGCTTCGATAGCCAGGGTGTAGATCCCTGTGGCAGGTACTCGCAGATAGCCCTCGAACCATTCACCGAAAGGCCGCTGGTCCTTAACGAGATCCACCCTGAAAAGTGAAGTGACCCCTGTGCCGGTGACCGGGTAGTCCTGCACGGTTGCCGCGTTCTCTACGGGTTGGTCGACGAGGTGGTAGACGATGCCGGGGCGGAGGGAGCGGGGCGGGGTGACGGCCGGCAGGGTCATGATCCTTATGAAATGGACAGTACGCACGAAGGAAGGCCATACCCCGGGACGATAACTCTGTGTCTTCAGGGTGCGGGGCCGGTCGATAACGAGAGGTTGTTGGTAAACAGGACTACCGGGAGCGGGGGAACTGTCGTCGAGGGTGTAAAAGACCTTATCGCGCGGATCGGCGGCGGTGAGGGTCACGGGCAGACGGCCGGCGAAGTAGATATCCTCAAAACGGGGTGTGGCCGGATAAGCCCAGCGGAAGGGCCGGGCCGGCGCCGGCGGGCGGGCCTCCGGGGCCGTGGCCCAGGTAGTGTCGGGCCGGTCGCTCATCTCCAGTACCAGCTCGCCACCGGCCAGAATATCTTCCTGCCGCAGGTAGCAGCGCTGCCAGGGCTTGCCGTTGAGGGTGGCAGAACGGATGTAGGGTCTGCCGGCGCCGTTGCCGGGAGCGCGGATGACGAAGTCTTTGCCGTTCTCCAGGTGGATCGTTACCTTGCGGAACAGGGGGCTGCCCAGCGCGTAGTAAGGCAGGCCGGGGGTGACGGCATAGAGCCCCAGGGCGCTCATCACATACCAGGCCGACATCTGACCGCAGTCCTCGTTGCCGGCGATGCCGCCGGGGGTGTTGTGGTAGAGACTGTTCATGATGCGACGTACCATCCGTTGGGTTTTCCAGGGAGCGCCGGCATAGTCCCACAGATAAACTATATGGTGACTGGGCTCGTTGCCGTGGGCATACTGGCCGATGAGACCGCTCACATCACGCACGTTGATCTTCGAAGGATCGGTCTTTTTGGCAAAGCAGGTGTCGAGCCAGGCGGTGAAGGCGCTGTCGCCGCCCATCAGCCGTATCAGTCCGTAGAGGTCCTGCGGCACGAAAGTAGAGTACTGGTAAGCATTGGCCTCGGTGTAATGGTTGACCGTTGCCTCCGGGTCGAAAGGAGTGACGAATTCGAAGTTGCGTTTACGTCCACGCATGAAACGGGTGGTGGTGTCAAAGAGGTTGCGGTAGAAATCGCCCCGCCGGCCGTATTTCACCAGGGCAGCGGTGTCATGGAAGGCAGTGGCCAGGCGGGTGACACACCAGTCGTCGTAGCTGTACTCCAGGGTGCGGGAGACCGACTGGCCTTTCATGTCGGCGGGGATGAAGCCGTA
>WFRO01000391.1 GCA_015486475.1 Bacteroidales bacterium | reverse complement strand
TACAGAATATTGTTATTTGTAGGCGCCACATCGAAAGAGTAAACATTGACCTGCCAGGGCGCCGGCGTACCGGCCCGACTGCTGTTGGCCATCCAGATCGTCTGTTTTGGCCCCAAAAAGGTCCAGTCCGAGGGATCATCTGCATTTACCGATTTTTTCTCAGGAGCGTATGCTTTCAGTTGCATATCCCTCCTTTTTTTGAACAACTCTTTTACATCCGGAAGGAGGATGGTTCCATCTTCCTTTGCATAATCCGAAACCACCCGGCTCCAGTTAATAAAATACCGGGCGGAAGCATTTTCTTCACCGGGATGGGTCCGCTCCCACGTCTCGAACGCCTCTTCCACTTCCCTGAAATTGACCGGATACTGATAGAGCATCTTCGCAAAAGCAGGAAGATTCTCATGGTATTCGGGTTTTTCGAGCTTGTTGATCCCCGGCAGATCATCGTAGGGAGTGAACTGCTGTACCTTCTGCGCCGACAGGGACAGGACAGAAGAGAACATCAACACCGTTGCAATAAGTAAATTTCTGAATTTCATTGTAATAACTGATAAATAATTTTTAATAAAAACGGGTCCTCATCCATTACAAAATTACCACTTTCTCCCGCCAACTACAAAAAAAGCTTCCTACTGCTCTTTGTTCCGGATCTTTTACCCGGCCGGGATCTTCCTGTAAACCATCGCTAATCATCTGGTATTTCTTACGATACTGCTAACCGGAAGGTTCACATATGCATTTTTTTTACCTTTTTTTGTTTAATTATTCCCTGTATTTTTAAGGTACCTGTGCAAGGTGAATTATTTATTTTCCTGAAATAAACATTATTTTGTTAACAAATAAATATACCCTTGTCTATGAAGAAATGGCCTGTTCTCTCAGGGATCTTTTTTGCAGCTCTCGCGATCTTTTATGGTTGCAAGGAGGAAGATACGCTGGGCCCTATTGATCATGACAAAACCCCTCCGGGGCCGGTTAAGATCGTTAAGGTAACACCTGTTTACGGTGGCTTCGATATTGTTTATGATCTTCCCGGCGATGAGGACCTGCTTTATGTGAAGGCCGTCTATACCCTCACGGGAGACAAGGAAGTGGACAACAGGGCCTCTGCCTACACCAACAGAATGACCATCGAGGGTTTCGGCGACACGGCCGTCCATGATGTACAGTTGTATGCTGTCGACCGCAGCGGCAACGAATCCGAGCCGGTCTCTTTCTCCGGCCGTCCGCTGGAGCCGCCCATCTGGCTCATCGCCAGGAGCATGGAGATCAAGGCCGACTGGGGTGGCGCCAGGTACACCTGGGCCAACCCCACCAATGCTCCGGTGGCTATTATGCTGATAGCCCCCGACTCACTGGGTGAAATGAAGGTCTTCCACACCGTCTATACCGAGGTGGATTCCGGAAGTTATTCCCTGCGTGGTTTCGACACCATCCCCACCCCTTTCCGGGCGATCGTGCGGGACCGCTGGGACAACTTCTCCGACACGGTACGTCCCAACACCCCCACCTACACGGTCACTCCCTGGTATGAGGCCCGTCTGGACAAGACCAAATTCCGCCTGGTCGTCCTGGACAATGACACCCCCTGGGATGCCTGGGAAGGCAAGCCGGAATATCTCTGGGATGATGATATGACCACCTTCGGACACACGCAGGGCGACCATCCTTTCCCGCAGATCCTGACCATTGACCTTGGCGTAAAAGTGATCCTGAGCCGTTTCAAGGTCAACCAGCGCTCTTACAGCCAGCAGTTCTTCGCCTATACCCACGGCAATCCGAAACGCTATGATGTGTACGGCTCGCTGACCATCCCCGACCAGAGCGGCAACCTGGCCGACTGGACCAGGCTCAGAGAGACCTGCGTCTCCTGGAAACCTTCAGGCCTCCCCAACGGGCAGAATACTGACGAGGATATGGCCCATTTTCTGGAAGGAGATGAGTATTCTTTCTCAATAATGATCCCCATCCGCTATTTCCGCTTTGCCGTGCTGGAGACATGGGACGGCGCCGGATTCATCGACCCCGCAGAGCTGACCTTCTGGGGAAATATCCTGGAAGAATACAATTAGTGACATGTCAACTTAATTATGACTCATGCAATACACCTTTTACCCATCGCGCCCCCTCGGTCCCCTGTCACCTTCGCCGTGGCTTCGGTGCCCAATGAAAAGGGAAGTCCGCCCACAAATGAATAGCAGTGTGTGTGTGTGGGTTCCCCCT
>WFRO01000390.1 GCA_015486475.1 Bacteroidales bacterium | reverse complement strand
CGTTTACGTCGCCGGCGAGGCCATGCTGCCGTTCACGGGATCACAATAATAGTTCGCCGCAACGGCTTCCACCGAAAAAAACAGGACCAGACCTGCCAGAATTGAAAGTTTCCTCATGCTCATGTGCCGGAAGTATGGATTTCTTTGTGTCAAAAATACAATTTTCCCTCAGATCCACACAATCGTTTGCGTTAATCGTCAAGAAATGTTTTATTTGTACTTCGATCCTGAATGCTATGAATCCACTACTGGGAATATTTTATCATGCGCTGGGTGGACTGGCGGCGGCGAGTTTTTACATCCCCTACAACAAGGTGAAGAACTGGGCGTGGGAGGTGTATTGGCTGACGGGTGGTTTTTTCTCCTGGATCCTGATGCCTCTGGGGGTCTCCCTGATCTTTGTCCCCGACCTGCGGGAACTGATGCACAGTGTCCCGCTGAACAATCTTGTCTGGCCCTATATCTTCGGGGTGTTGTGGGGGATCGGAGGACTTACCTTCGGCCTGACGATGCGTTATCTGGGCATCTCCCTGGGTATGGCCCTGGCGCTTGGGCTGACCGCCACCTTCGGCACCCTCGTGCCTCCGATCTACTTCGGTCAGTTCCATGACCTGATCACCCACCTTTCGGGCTGGGTGACCCTCGGCGGCGTGGCCATCGCTCTTTTTGGGATCTTCCTCACCGGCAAGGCCGGAATGATGAAGGACCGGGAGATGTCCGAGGACCGGAAAAAAGAGCATATCCATGAGTTCAACCTGAAAAAGGGGATCTGGGTGGCTCTCTTTGCGGGGGTGATGAGCGCCTCCTTTGCTTTCGGTATCGCTGCGGGCAAACCTGTGGCCCATTTGGCGATCGAACAGGGCACGCCCGTTCTCCTGAGCAACAGTCCCGTTTTCATCCTGATCATGGCCGGCGGCTTTACCACCAACTTTATCTGGTGTATCATGCTGGCCCTGCGCAACCGTACTGTGGGCGACTGGGTGAAAGTCAAAAATACCCCCATTCTGGCCAATTACTTTTTTTCAGCCCTCGCCGGGATCACCTGGTACATGCAGTTCATGTTCTATGGTATGGGGACTACCAAAATGGGAAAATATGATTTTGTGAGCTGGAGTATCCACATGGCTTTCATCATCGTCTTCAGCACGCTGTGGGGACTCTACCTGAAAGAATGGCGCGGCTCGGGACGCAGGACGATGCGGGTGGTGGGCATTGGTCTGGCCGTTTTGGTCATATCCATCTTCATCATAGGTGCGGGAAATTATATCCAACAGTTTGAATGAACAGAAAAAAAATAAAATGATGACACCGAGAGGACGCTTTGCGAAGGCCATGCGTCATGAGAACCCTGACCGGCCTCCCATTTTTGTGACATTCACTCCTCAGGTAGCGCGGAAAATGTCCGACCATCTGGGGTTGCCTTATGAGGAGCCCTATGATTCCCTCCTCTCCACACGTATCTCGCACATGGACCTGCTCACCCGTCTGGGAAATGACTTTGTCGGCATTGCAGCCTGTGCCCCCGATAATTTCCCGACGCGCGACCTGGGCAACGGTATTCTCGAGAACGAATGGCACATGAAGTTCATTGACCAGGGTATTTACTTTGAGTTTTACGAATATCCCCTGGCCCATGCTGCCACCAAAGCGGATATCGATAACTTTGATTTTCCCGATCCTTATGCTCCCGGCCGTTTTGATATCGCGCAGGCCAATTATGAAAAATACAGGAATGATTATGTGATCGTGGCAGATCTGGAGACCGCCATCTTCGAGACCTCCTGGTACCTGGTGGGCCTGGAAAAGCTGCTCATGGACATGATGATGCAGGCGGAGTATGTGGATCCCCTGCTGGACCGTATCATGGAGGTGAACCTGGCCATCGGCAAAGAGCTGATCGCCATGGGAGCCGATATGATATGGGCAGGGGATGATTTCGGCTCCCAGAACGGCATGCTGATCTCACCGGACCTGTGGCGACAGTACTTCAAACCCCGCATGAAATACATGTTCGATGAGTTCAGGAAAGTCAACCCTGACATTAAAATTGCCTGGCACACCTGCGGCTTCATCCTGCCCATAATCCCTGAGCTGATAGAGATCGGGCTGGACATCCTCAACCCTATCCAGCCGCTGGCCGCAGGGATGGATGCGGAGTTCCTGAAAAAGACCTACGGCGACCGGCTGGTCTTCTTCGGCGGATTTGACATCCAGAAACTGATGCCCACGGGCACGCCCGAAGAGATCAGGGCCGGGGTGAGAAGACTGAAAAGGACCCTGGGGGAGAACGGCGGATATATCATCGCACCGGCGCATAACATCCAGGACGATACCTCCGTGGAGAATATCCTTGCTTTCTTTGACGAGGCGAAGAAGCCTGTGTAAATACCCTCCCCTTACCTGTTCATCGGGTCCGGTACCAGGCTGCTGTCGGGGAAGACTTTCAGGGCCGTGGTGTCGAGGATGGTGATGCCTGCCTCGCTGACCTGTCCGTCAGGGCCGGTGATCGCCTGCAGGTCGAGCCCCAGATGTTGGGCCATGAAAGGATAGACCGCCTGGCGTTTGGAGAAGCCGTAATCGTGCTTTTCTTTGGGGAAGTGGGCGTTGGCCACATTGTCCTCAGCGCCGAACATCCTGTAGATGCGTTGGATATAGGGGTATTCCACTTTGGGCACATCTTTTGTCCAGTCGTCACCGTCGCTCACCAGCAGCAGGGGTTTGGGAGCTACGGTAGCCGCTATCTCCGCATTGTCGGTCTCAAAACCGTTGCGCTTATGGATGGGCATGCCGCTTTCACACACGCAGCCCCCGAAGAAATGGGCCGACACCATCACCACCGGTACCGATACATCGATGCGCGGATCGACCGCTGCCAGCAGGAAGGTCTGTGTGCCCCCGCCTGAAGCGCCGGTGACAGCGATGCGGGTGGTGTCGACGTACGGCAGGGAGGAGATATAGTCCAGCACACGTTTGCTGTTGTACAACTGCATCTTCAGGGCCTTGGGGTCGTGATGCCGGTGCCGGCGGTCCTCGCCGGTGCCCACCATATCCCAGCAGAAAGCCACCGCTCCCATGCGGGCAAAGGTGGCACAACGGTACTGCATGTCAGCCCGGAAACGGCTGTAGTCGTCCGGCTCAAACCAGTGACCATGCGGGTTGAGGATGGCCGGCACCTTCCCGTCGATATTGTCAGGAAGATAGAGGTTGCCGCAGATCACATAGCCCGGCTTCACCTCCAGACCCAGGTTGACCACTGTATAACCGTCCATGACATGTTTGGCTCCATATATCTCTTTGATGGGGTAAGTCCACTCTGCTTCGGGGATCTGATCCAACTCGCTGCCGCCAATGATGTTCTCGCGGATGCGGCGGGCCCGGGCCTGCCACTCCGCAGCCGTATGGTAGGTGGCAGCATACTCTTTCAGCTTCTCTTTTGCCTGTGCTTCGGTGAGATAATTGCCTACGCACAGCTCTGTCTGAGCGGTGTCAATTTTGGCTTCTGTCGCTGCCTTTTTGCTGCCTGTATGGCCACAGGAAGAGAAAAAGGACATCAAAACAAGACTGGCAGGGAGCAGGAGGCGCCATGCCGGCCGGCCGGTTTTTATGGTTCCGGTTTTTGAGGAATGGAGGTGTGATGTGGATCTCATCAGAGCATTTTTTAAGGTGTGAACAAATATATTTCAACTACGTAGTGAAATACCTATTTAAATAGGTATTAAAATAGGCAATTAAATAGGTATTTAAATAGGTAGAAAAATCTGACAGGCCATCGGTTGCTTTTCCGGCCCGGGTCATCGGATATCTGAAAAGCAGGGGACTCATCTTTTTGACAATACATCTTTTTCATATTTTTCCACTTCGTCAATGTAGTTTGTCCCGACGGGTACCTCATTTATTTCGCAGAAGCGGTCCCACACGGCGCCGAAGGGGAGGTTCTTGAATTCCTCGTAGAGGGCGAGTCTTTCAAAGTATTTCCCTTCGCGTTCATATTCCCGGAGCTTGTTCGTGGGCAGGAGGAGGGCCCACAGGAGGGCTTTGAGGGTGTTGCGGGCGCCTATGGCATACGCACCCACCCTGTTGAGGGTAGCGTCGAAGAAGTCGAGACCGATGTGGGCTTTCGGCAGGCGGCCGCTCCACACCAGCTCCTGCATGAGATCGGTGAGGGGATCGTTCCAGGAGACCACATGGTCGCTGTCCCAGCGCACGCCGCGCGTGACATGGAAGAGCAGCTCATCGATGTAAAGAAAGACGGAAGAGATCTTGTCAGCCACCGACTCGGTGGGGTGGAAATGGCCGATGTCGAGGGTGAGCATGGTGTTTTTGGTGATGGCATAGCCCAGGTAGAACTCATGCGATCCCACGACGAACGTTTCGGTGCCGATGCCGAAGAGCTTGCTCTCCACCGAGTCGCGCATGGTGCCGGAGGGGAGGGGATGGTCGAGGATCTGGTCGAGGGAGTCGCGGAGATACTCCCGGTGTTCCATACGGGAGGGGGTAATGTCTTTCTCGCCGTCGGGGATCCAGATGTTGTGGATGCAGATGTCATCGAGTTCCCGGCCCATATAGCTGCTGATCTCGCGGCAGCGGCGGCCGTGCTCGATCCAGTAATCGCGGACCGTTTTGTCGCGGCTGGCGAGGGTGTAGCCGTTCTTCACCATGAAGTGGCTGAAGAAGGTAGCGTTGAAGTCGAGCTTCAGGTCGTGCTCGCGGGCCCAGGCCACCCAGCTCTCAAAATGTTCGGGACCGATGCGGTCGCGTCCGGGGAAGCCGTTGGTGAAATCACCGTAGCTGGCATGCAGGCTAAGCCGGTTATGGCCGGGGATCAGCGAGAAAGCTTTTTCCAGGTCCTGCCTGAACTCTGCCATGGTGCGGGGCTTGCCGGGGTAGTTGCCTGTGACGGCCAGGCCGCTGCCGCCGAGGCCGCTGTCGGCCTGCTCGAACCCGCCCACATCGTCGGCCTGCCAGCAATGGATGGAAAGGGGGACGCCCGCCAGCGTCTTCAGGGCTTCTTCGGTGTCGATGCCCTGCGAGGCATAGATCTCACGGGCCTGAAGATAAAGGTTGCTAATATCTTTTTTCATAGGAGATTTTTTTCAAAAGTAATAAAAAGCTCCTTATGGTGGCGAAATTAACTCCCGTTGGTCGCGAAATTGATCCCGACTGCGGCGGGATGAAATTAGTTCGCTTCGCTCACGAAATTAGCTCCCTTCGGTCGCGAAATTAATCCCGACTGCGTCGGGATGAAATTAGGTAGAAATTAGCTCGCTGGCGCTCGCGAAATTAAGTGTTGCTGGGTGCAGGATGCTAGTTGCTGGTTGCAGGGTGCTGGTTGCAGGGTGTGGGGCCGGGCTCATCTCTCATCCTTTGTCCGCCGTAGTCCCGATAAATCGGGACGAAGGCGGAGCTCATTTCTCATTTCTCATCGCTCTCTACTT
>WFRO01000389.1 GCA_015486475.1 Bacteroidales bacterium | reverse complement strand
GTGCAAGGTGCTAGGTGCAGGTTGCTGGGTGCTGGGTGCTGGGTACGGAAAAGAAATCGATGAAGCGATGTCCTTCGGTACGCCTGGCGGCTACTCAGGAACCGGCTATGGCGGACGAAGGATGAAGCGATGAAGAGAAATAATTTTGAATGCTGATTTTTAAATGGGAGGCTTCACGCTGAGGTCGCAGAGCTTTACGCAATGAGCGCAAAGAAGGCTACGTCGGACGAGGAGAGGCAGAAGGCAAAAGGAAGAAAGATCGATGCTGGAGCGTTAGCGGAAGTCCCGGTTACCGGGAATCGATGAACCAAAATATTTTTGATTTTTGTGTTTTGACCGCTGACTGCTGAATTTTCAAGCATTCAAGCATTTCCACCTAATTTCGCGAGCGTCAGCGAACTAATTTCATCCCGACGCAGTCGGGTTTAATTTCGTGAGGGCATAGCCCGAACTAATTTCAGCTGCGAAGCAGCGTAATTTCCACTTAATTTCATTCGCGAAGTGAATAAATTTCAACTACAGATCCGGGAAATTTTCCTGATAAAAAATACCTTTGTAACAAATAGAAGGGTAGAACGTCTTATATCTGACAAACAGGAATATGACCGTAAGGGAATACAACCGCAGTGTGGAGGATCATGCCGATCACATCTACCGGTTCCTGCTGGGAAGTATCCGGCAGAAGGAACTGGCAGAGGATATTGTGCAGGATACCTATGAGAAGTTGTGGGTGAAGCGGGAGAATGTCTCTTATGAAAAGGTAAAGACCTATCTCTTCACCACGGCTTATCACACGATGATCGACCGGCTGCGGAAGGAAAAGAGGATCGTCAGCATGGAGGAGACTGCCGGCGGGGAAGACTCGGCAGAGATGCGGTCGCCCGATCTCAATGACGTGCTTCATGAGGCGCTGGACCGGTTGCCTCCGGACCAGAAAGCCGTTGTGTTGCTGCGGGATTATGAAGGCTATTCGTACCGGGAGATCGGGGAGATCACCGGGCAGAGCGAGTCACAGGTGAAAATAAACATTTTCAGGGGTCGCAGGTTCCTGAAGAACTATATCGGGAGCATGGAGGTGCTGATCTGATGAGAGAGAAAATACATACCGGGAATTACGAAGCTTATCTGCTGGACTACCTGGAAGGGCGTCTGACCCGGGAGGAGCAGGAAGCGCTTTTCCTTTTCCTCGAAGCCCATCCGGAGCTGGGAGAGGTCCTGGAAGATGTTGAGATGGTGAAGCTTACCCCTCCCGGGGTTGTATACGAAGGGAAAGAGACGTTGCAGAGACCGGACCTCTCTTTTGAAAGCATCGACAACGGCAATGCAGAAGAGGCGATGATCGCTTTTCATGAGGGGGAACTTTCTTCCGGGCAGCGGGAGATGCTGGAGGAGTATCTGCAATTGCATCCCGATAAGCGCAGGGATCTTGAGCTGTACGGGAAGGTTTATCTGAAGCCTCCTGCTGCTGTGCTGGCAGACAAAAGCGGTCTTTATAAAAAAGAGCGCAGGATCACTCCCTGGATCCCTGCTGCTGCTGCAGGTATCGCCCTGTTACTGGCCGTTTCTTTTCTGTTGCGGCAAACAAGAAACACATCTCCCGAAAGGGAAACGGCCGGAGTGGCAGCGGAGCCCCGCCAGGTTTCGCCTGCAACCCATCCGGATAATGCACTTGTATTACCGGCAGATCGTATGACGGCGGAAGAAAAGTCCCTGCCGGAGAAAAAGGTACGGCCATTCCCGTCTACCGGCCGGGCACCGAAGGCACCTACAACAGAGCGAACAGCATCCCTGTCTGCTGCCGGACAACGGGGAATGATGACACCAAAACTTCCTCTCCTTGCAGTTCCTCTTCCGGTAGAGGTTAAAACCTCATCTTTGATGAAACCGGCGGGTCTTCCCAAAGAAGATATTGATCTGCTGGCTGAAGAAACAGGGCGGCGCATCCGGCTGAATTTGCTGCGGCGCCGGAAGAATGCGGACAAAACTCCGAAACCTACACCGCGGGAGATCTTTTTCAATGGTCTGGCCAGGATCAATGAGGCTACAGGGCTGAACCTCAACTATGAGGTCAAGGAGGAACCGGATAAAGGCCGCGAATATGTGGCGGTTAACACCCGCTATTTCTCTTATATCCGGAAGAAAAAAGAAAACAGGTGATCCTCCTGTAACTTTTCGCGGTATCGCGCCGTCTTACCAACGAAACAAAAATTCCCGGAAAAATGAAAAAGATCTATGTGACAGGGCTGATCGTATTATTGGCTGCTACAGTGTTTGCCCAGCAACCTGATACGCTGAAGAAGGACACTACGGTAGTAAAGTCGGACAGTGTGACCGTAAAGGCCGGTGACAAGGTGGTGATCATCTATGACGACGGTACCACGAAAGTGATCGGTGAAAAGGAAGATGTTCAGAAATATCAGGAAGCCACCGGGCAGGTGGAGAAAAAGGTCTGGGGAGAGGTTTACAATGATTACGACAAAACAGAGGTGAAGATCGGAGAGAAACCCTTCCTCCAGGTAATAGACAATGATGACACGGTAGTGGTCCGTCTCGGGAAAAAGGGGGTTAAGGTTATAGATACTCCGGACGGCTCCAGGGTTACGATCATCCGGGATGAGGACTGGCAAAAGGAGAGAGCAAAGAGAAAAAAAAGGTTCCATGGTAACTGGCGCGGGATAGAGTTCGGGATGAACAGCTACCTGGATGAGGATCACAGGTTCCCGGGGGGATATCTGTCCATCTGGGACGGAAAAGCCTGGAACCTAAACCTGAACCCTTTCCAGTTCAGTTTTAATTTTACACGCAACGGCCGCCTGGGGATGGTGACCGGCATCGGGCTTCGTTTTAACAATTACGTTTTTGCCAATAACAACAATATCATGAAAGACTCCACCGGCGTAATTGTGGAAAAGCCTTATGAGCAGAACCTGAAAAAATCAAAACTGACCGCAACCTATCTCACGATACCGGCGATCTTTGAATTTCATACAGGCCGGTATAACAAAGGATTCCGGATCGGCCTGGGGGTTGTCGGGAGTCTGAAGTGCAAGTCGAGCACCAAAGTGAAATGGTATGATGAGGGGGATAAGAAGAAAGAGAAAAGCAAAGGGGATTTCAACATCTCCCCGCTTGATTATGCGTTAACGGCACGATTGGGCGTAGGGCATGTAGAGATGTATGCCAATTACAGTATGATCCCCTTGTTCAAAAAAGGCCAGGGCCCGGAGGTTTACCCGCTGGCCGTGGGGCTGGGTGTCAAATTCTGAGAGAGGCCCCCGAAAAGAAGCAAAGAGCTGCGCAAAGGCAGCTCTTTTTTTTTCACTATTTTTAGCCGGAAATTTTTTAAGCAGAAAATCTGAAAAATAAGGATATGAGATTATTGTTGATGAGCAATTCCACGAATGCCGGGGAAGAGTATCTGGCCCACGGCATCGGAGAGATCGGGAAGTTTCTGGGAGAGAAAAAGGTAACAGCCCTCTTCCTCCCGTATGCTGCGGTGACTTTTTCCTGGGATGAGTATGAGAAAAAGGTGCGGAAGAAATTCCGGGAGGCAGGCCATGATGTGGTATCCCTCCATCATGCCGGTGACGAAGCAGCCGCTGTCAGAGAAGCGGAAGCCATCGTCGTGGGAGGCGGCAATACATGGCACCTGCTGACCGTTCTTCAGAAAAAAGGATTGATGCCGCTTATACGTGAAAGGGTACGGGCCGGTGTTCCGTACATCGGCTGGAGTGCCGGGAGCAACCTGGCCTGCCCCACGATCAAGACCACCAACGACATGCCCATCATCCAGCCGCAGGACTTCAATGCACTGGGTCTGATCCCCTTCCAGATCAACCCGCATTACCTGGATGCCAATCCCGAAGGGCATGCCGGGGAGACCCGCGAAATGAGGATCCGGGAGTTTCTGAAAATAAATCCGGGCATGTATGTGGCCGGCCTCCGGGAGGGCACCATGCTGCGCGTGGAGGATGAAAAAATGTCCCTGATAGGGGAAAAACCGCTCCGACTTTTCCGGGAAGGGATGAAGCCGGTGGAGCTGACAGCTGCGGATCCCCTGGATTTCCTGCTGTTAACCCAATAACCCTGTT
>WFRO01000388.1 GCA_015486475.1 Bacteroidales bacterium | reverse complement strand
GTGCGGGGGTGCCTTCACCGCGCAGGATGTTCAGGAGCAGGGAAACGTTTTCTTTTACATCCTTACCGCCGGCCAGTTCTTCAGGCCGGTTTTGCGGCAGCCGGAGATGTTGCGGGGTGAGGGTGGTCTCTCCGGCGGGGTTCAGCAGACGTGCCGGCGCGGTGAGGCTGATCTCGTCGTAGCCGTCGAGGCTGTGGACGATGGCATAGTCGGTGCCGGTGCCGGCATATACGCCCCCGTAGAGGTCCTGCACGTCGCGGCTGAAGACCCCCACGAGCTGGCTCTGCGGACGGGCGGGGTTGACCATGGGACCGAGGATGTTGAAGAAGGTCCTTATTCCCAGCGCTTTTCGCACCGGCGCCACCTTTTTAAGGGCGGGGTGAAAGAGAGGAGCGTGCAGGTAACAGAGGCCGGTGATCTCCAGTTCCCTCCTCAGCTTGTCCGTGTCGGCCGAAAACCGGTAGCCCAGCTCCTGCATCACATCCGACGAGCCGGCGGTCGAGGAGGCAGCAGCGTTGCCATGCTTGACGACCCTGGCGCCGGCGCCGGCACAGACGAAAGCCGTGAGGGTGGAGATGTTGAAGGTGTTATGGCCGTCACCGCCGGTGCCGCATACGTCGAGGGTGCGCAGGCCGTTCAGGTTCACCGGCACGGCCAGGGTGAGCAGAGCCTGCCGGAACCCTGCCAGCTCGCCGGCTGTAACGGGACGCATGATGTAGAAAGTCAGAAAAGCGGCGATCTCAGCATCCGTGTATTGGCCGGTGCCTATGCCGGTCATCACTTCGCGGGCCTCATGGGTGCTGAGGATTTCTCCCCGGGAGAGTCGTTCAAGAATTTTTTTCATGGTTCAATCTTTTACGATCCAGTTTTCTATTATCTTATATCCATATTCTGTCATGACCGATTCTGGGTGGAACTGCAGGCCTCTGACGTCCAGCTCTCTGTGTGATATGCCCATGACCTGTCCTTCGCTGTCCTCGCTGGTAACGGTCATCTCTGCCGGCAGGCTGTCACGGTCCACCACCCACGAGTGATACCTTCCGGCCAGGAAGGTCTCCGGCACCTCCGAGAACAACGGGTCTTCGGCCAAAATGTGTATCTCCGACCGTATGCCGTGGTAGGGCTCTTCGAGGTTAATGAGCCTGCCCCCGAACGCTTCGGCGATAGCCTGGTGGCCCAGGCATATACCCAGGATGCTTTTCTCCTTTGCCCAGCGGCGGATGATGGCAGGTGTGTTGCCGGCCTCCACCGGAATGCCGGGGCCGGGCGAAATGACGATCTTGTCATACCCTGCCAACGCTTCGGGCTCTATCTCATCGTTGCGATATACATCCACCTGCTCCCCCGTGATCTCCCGCAGGTAATGCACCAGGTTGTAGGTGAAGGAATCGTAATTGTCAATAACTACTATCTTTCTCATAGTTCATAGTTCATGGTTCATCCTTCCTTTTGCCTTATGCCTTATTACTTTTGCCTTAGTTTATGTTGAGTGTGGAGTACTTAGAGTACTTGGAGTACTTGGAGTTCACCCCCCATTATTCCAATATTCCAATATTCCATCTTTCCATTCGTCGTTCATCCTTCCATCTCTTCTGCCATTGTGATCGCCTTTTTGAGGGCGGCCAGCTTGTTGTTCACTTCCTGGAGCTCATTTTCCTCCTGAGACCGGGAGACCACGCCGGCGCCTGCCTGGTAAAAGAGGGTGTTCTCTTTGCTGAGGAAGGAGCGTATCATGATCGCATGGTTGAGGTCGCCGTTGGCGTGGATAAAACCCAGCGCCCCGCCGTAAAAGCCGCGGGCCTCCTTTTCCAGGGTGTCTATCAGCTCCATGGCGCGGTACTTGGGAGCGCCGGTGAGGGTGCCGGCGGGGAAGGTGGCGCCGAACATCTCCAGGCTCCCGGCATCTTCCTCAAGATGTGCCGACACGGTGGAGACCATGTGGATCACATGGGAATAGAACTGGATCTCCCGGAACTTCTCCACCTGCACATCGGATCCATAGCGGCTCAGGTCGTTGCGGGCCAGGTCGACCAGCATGATGTGCTCGGCGTTCTCTTTCTCGTCACGTGCGAGCTCCAGCGCCCTCTTTTTGTCTTCCTCGTCGTTGCCGGTGCGGCGGAAAGTGCCGGCGATGGGATTGATATAGGCTCTCCCGCCGGCGATCCTGATGTGGGTCTCGGGGGAGGAACCGAAGATACGGTAATCGCCGTAATCAAAATAAAAAAGATAGGGAGAAGGGTTGACCGACCGCAGGGCACGGTAGAGATTGAAATCATCCCCCCGGTAGGACTGCTCGTAGCGGCGCGAGAGAACGATCTGGAAAACATCCCCGCGGTAGCAGTGTTTCTTTCCTTCCCCGATCATCGACAGAAAATCTTCATCGGTGAGATGGGACCGTTCCTCTCCCACAGACCGGAACGTCCCGGCAGAGACCGCCATTTTATGGATGAACATCTCTATCTTTTCCAGCCCGGAAGTTTCACCGTCGAAAAGATTTTCCGCAATGATCATGGTGTTGTTGAAATGGTTGATGGTGATCACATACCGGTAAAGGCTGTAACGCAGGTCGGGGATACAGCTTTTCTCTGCCGCGGGAGCGCTGAGGCGTATCGTCTCGAAATACTGCACCGCGTCGTAGGAGGTATATCCGAAAAAACCGTTGGCCGGAACAGGTGTGGTCTCCACAAAATCAAACCGCTCCATGAAACTTTTCAGCACGGGCGCCAGTGATCCTTCCAGGGCATGCTCTTTTTTATACAGGTCCCTGATCTCTTCCTGCACAAAGAAATCCTGCACGGTGATGGAGGCGACCGGCTCCAGGCAGATGATGGAGAGACTGTCCTCGCTGCTGTGGTAGTCGGAGCTCTCCAGCAGCAAAGCTCCGGGATAGATCTCCCGCAGCTTCAGGTAGATGGCCACCGGCGTGGTCGTGTCCGAGAGTACCTGTTTCATGACGGTGCGTAGGGTGAATTTTTCCATGTTCATTTGTGTTTCCTTCCTGTTTTTCCAAACAAAAAAGGCTTACCGCAACGGTAAGCCTTCTGTTCTTTGCATGCAGCTTCCTCTTTACGGTAAGATCCTCTTATCGCAAAGCCACCACCAGCATGTATTGAATTTCTGCGTCATTTTCATTGGTTGTTGCTGACAAAAATAGAAAAAAAATGAATAATCCAAATGTCAGGCCACTTTTAATTTCCGCAGGTTGACCCCTTCGAGTTTTTCTTTGGCATACTTGAGGGTGATGGTCAGCTTTTTCTTGTTGGTTCCCGGCACCTTGAACATGGCGTCCATCATGATCGTTTCGCAGATGGAGCGCAGTCCGCGGGCCCCCAGGCGGAATTCGATGGCTTTGTCGACGATGTAGTCGAGCACGGCCTTGTCGAAGGTAAGCTCTATGCCGTCCATCTGGAACAGTTTGATGTACTGTTTGATGATGGCGTTCCTGGGCTCGGTGAGTATGCGTCGCAGGGCTTTCCTGTCGAGGGGGTGCAGGTAGGTCAGCACCGGCAGACGGCCTATGATCTCGGGGATGAGACCGTAAGCTTTGAGGTCCTGTGGTGCGATGTACTGCAACAGATTATCCTTGTCGATGTGCTCGCGGTTCCGGGAGGCGCCGAAGCCCACCACCTGCGTGTTGAGGCGCTGGGCGATCTTTTTCTCTATGCCGTCGAAGGCTCCGCCGCAGATAAAGAGAATGTTCTTGGTATCCACGGGGATCATTTTCTGTTCGGGATGTTTGCGGCCTCCCTGGGGGGGTACGTTGACCACGGCACCTTCGAGCAGCTTGAGCAGTCCCTGCTGTACCCCTTCGCCCGACACGTCGCGGGTGATGGAGGGGTTATCGCCTTTGCGGGCGATCTTGTCGATCTCGTCGATGAAGACGATGCCTTTCTCGGCGGCTGCCACATCATAATCGGCGGCTTGCAGCAGACGCGTCAGGAGGCTCTCGATATCCTCTCCCACGTAACCGGCCTCGGTGAGCACCGTGGCGTCGACGATGGTGAAAGGCACATGCAGCATCCGGGCGATGGTGCGGGCCAGCAGGGTCTTGCCCGTGCCTGTCTCCCCGACCAGGATGATGTTCGATTTCTCGATCTCAGTGTCATCGTCGGCGGGCGGCTGCAACAGACGCTTGTAGTGGTTGTACACCGCCACCGAGATATATTTCTTGGCTTCCTCCTGGCCGATCACATATTCGTCGAGGAATTTTTTGATCTCTACCGGCTTCAGAAGTTGTATGTCATTGACATTGAAATTGCTGCGGCCTTTCAGCTCCTCCTGCAGGATGCCATAGGCCTGCTCGATACAGTGGTCACAGATGTATCCGCTTATCCCCGAAATGAGGAGGTTGGTATCTTTTTTTTCACGTCCGCAGAAAGAACATCGTTCCATGGGACCTGCGTTTTTTTTCATAGTAAATATACAAAAAATCAATGAGGGTTAAAAGCACCCTCATCAGGTGTTAAAAGGAATGGTAAGGGAACAAAATTATTTTTTCCCGTTGTTACGCACCAGCACCTCATCGATCATGCCGTATTTTTTGGCTTCTTCGGCGGTCATCCAGAAATCCCTGTCGGAATCCTTGGCCACTTTCTTGATGGGGTTCCCGGAATGGTCGGCGATGATCTGGTAGAGTTCATGGCGCAGTTTGACGATCTCGCGGGTGGTGATCTCAATGTCAGAGGCGGGGCCTTGTACGCCTCCCATAGGCTGGTGGATCATCACGCGCGAATGTTTCAGTGCCGAGCGTTTGCCTTTTGTGCCGGCACAAAGCAGGATGGCACCCATGGAGGCGGCCATGCCTGTGCAGATGGTAGCTACATCACATCCGATATACTGCATGGTGTCATAGATCCCCAAGCCGGCATAGACCGACCCGCCGGGAGTGTTAAGGTAGATCTGGATGTCTTTCCCGGGATCGGCCGATTCCAGGTAAAGAAGCTGTGCTTCCACGATGTTGGCTACGTAATCGTCGATGGCCAGACCCAGGAAAATGATCCGGTCCATCATCAGCCGTGAGAAAACATCCATGGAGGCCACATTGAGCTGACGTTCCTCAATGATCGTCGGAGAGATGTAGTTGTTATATACCTGGGCATATTTTTCAAGTCCGAGGGAGTTGATCCCCAGGTGTTTGGTAGCATATTTTCTGAAATCGTCCTGTATGTTCATTGTTGTGTTGATTTAGGGTTATCCACAAAGGTAAGAACTATTTCTTTTCTTTTTCTTTTTCTTTTTTGTCCTCTTCCACGAGCTTGTAGAATTTCTCGCGGGAGATCTCTTTCTCGTCCAGCTTGATCTGGCTTTTCAGATGGTCAAAAACCTTGTTGTTAAGTATGGCCGAGACGATGCGGTTGTATTCATCCTCTTTTTTCAGGATATCTTCAGCGTACTGTGCGATCTGCTCGTCGGGAAGGTATCCCAGCCCGTACTGGCGGAACTGCTCACGCGTGACGGCCATGGCGTACTCCTTGATCTCTTCCTGGGTGACCTGAAGCTCAGCCATTTCAGCGATCTTGTCACGGATGATCTGCCAGCGCAGGTCTTCGAGGAACAGGTCAAATTCTTTGTCGATCTGTTCCGGGGTGAATTTATCTTTGTTGGCAGCCAGCAGCCAGCGCTTCAGGAATTCCCCGGGCAGAGGGATCTCAATGAGCGAAAGCAGTTTCTTCCGCACATCCGTCTGGTATTTCGAGTTGCTCTCCCCGTCGAGCTGGTACTGCAGGGATTCTTTGATCTTTTCCACGAACTCCTCGTGCGTCTTCACCACATCCTTGCCGAACATCTTGTCGTACGTCTCCTGGTTCTCTTCCGCTTTCTGAAAACGGCGGATGTCTTTGATCTCAAAGAGGAAATGGGGTTTTACCTTTTCCATCTCTTCTTTGGATACCTTCAGGGTATTGAGGCGTTCCTCCTCGTCGGGCAGGGCATGGGCGATCTCCAGCAGCACTTTGTCCCCTTTTTTCTTCCCCAGCAGCGACTTTTTCGTCTTTTCGTCCTTTACCGCCGGCATATTGATGACGGCATTGTCCACATGGATACCGTTGTCCACAGGCTCGCCGTTCTCGCCGGTCTCGGTGAGGGTGCCTTCCAGCATATCCTCTTCACCCACCTCTTCGACGCTGGTCATCTGTCCCAGCTGGGACAGGTAGTTGTCTATGGTCTGCTGCAGGATCTCATCATCGATCTTTATTTTATAATAAGGTACCTTGATCCTTTTGGTGAGATTGATCTCGGGATCAGGTGCCAGGCCCAGATCAACGTAAAAACGGAAAGTGGAATCCTTTTCCCAGTCAAACTCATCTTTCTTCTCTTCGCTGGGCAGGGGCTCTCCCAGCACATTGAGCTTGTTGTTACGGATATATTCTGTGACGGACTCGTTGAGTATCTTGTTGACCTCATCCACCAGTACCGGTGTGCCATACATTTTTTTGATCAGCCCGAAAGGTACCTTGCCGGGGCGAAACCCGTCGAGACGTGCATTTTTCCGGTAATCGCGGAGGATCTTTGTCACCCGCTCTTCATAATCCTCAGGCGTGATCTCCACGTTCAGTACCACGTTCAGATCATCCCTGTTTTCCTGTGAAATGTTCATTTTGTTGTATAAATTGTTTTGTTAAAAAAACCGCCCGGAAGCGGTTCGTCCATATTCTTTTTTTGCCTGTGCGGATGAAGGGACTCGAACCCCCACGCCCGAAGGCATCAGATCCTAAATCTGACGCGTCTACCAATTCCGCCACATCCGCAAAATTGCCGCAAAGATACGAAAATTTTCCGGGATGACCATGCCGTCCTGACCGGATCATCCTGAGGCCGGCGTGGTTCAATGTGCGTGATTTTTTGTATTTTTATGCAACGACGAACCATAAACCCTGCATACCATGATGAAAAGAGTCTGGCTGTATTTACCGTTCGTGCTCCTGCTGGCAGGAGGCGGTTGTAACACACGGGGTGGCAAGGCCCGTGAAGTGAAAAAGATCAAGGAAGAGAAAAGCAAAGAGGTGTACATCAATACGGATCACCTGGAGAAATTGTGGGTGTCCCGCCCGGCGCTGAAGATCCCGGAGAGTGTGCTGTATGATGCGAAGAGGAATGTGATCTATGTCTCGAATGTCGACGGGAAGCCTTCGAAGCATGACGGCAGGGGTTTCATCTCGTTGCTGGGCCCCGACGGGAAGGTGATCGAACAGAAATGGGTGAAAGGACTGGATGCACCGAAAGGCCTGGGGATCTATGGGGACAATTTATATGTCTCTGACATCAATGCCCTGGTGGTGATAAGCATCCCTGAAAAAAAGATCCTGACCCGGCATACCGACCCCAAAGCTGTTTTCCTCAACGATGTGGCGGTGGCTCCTGACGGGACGGTCTACGTGTCGGATATGGGGGCTTCGGCCGTGTACCGGCTGCAGGGCGATCATTTTGAAAAATGGGTCGTTGACAAAAAGCTCAACGGCCCCAACGGTCTTTATGTTGAGAAAGGCAGCCTCCTGGCCGGCCTGAAGGACCGCATCGTGCGCATCGACCTGCAGACCCAAAAGATCAGCGACTACATCCTGCACACCGGCAGCATCGACGGACTGGAGGCCGACGGCCGGGGCAATTATCTCATCAGCGACTGGAAAGGACATATCCACCTGGTCAATACGAAAGGGGAGAAGGTGTTGTTGCTGGATACCACGCCCATCAACATGCAGGCGGCGGATATCTGTTTTGTCCCCGCCTCGTCCAATCTCCTGGTGCCGACGTTTAATAATAACAGGGTGGTGGCGTATCGGTATAAGTAGAAGGTTGAAGCGCGATGCTCGAAGCTCGAAAGAGTTGATGAGTTGAAAAGTTGAAAAGTTGAAAAGTTGAAAAGTTGAAAAGTGGGGAAAGGGCGTAGGGCTTAGAGCATAGAGCAATGAGCTATGAGAAATGAGTCCTTCGGTACGCCTTCGGCTACTCAGGAACCAGTCTTGATCGTTCTCTACACTCCACCCTCCACCCTCCAAACTCTCTAATCCGAAGCCCAGGCGTTATTTCAGAAACTCTATACTGAGGGGGTAATGCCACAGGATGCCGTTGCTGGCGTTGACCCCGCCGATGATCGGGAAAATGAGGGCCAGCAGGCCCAGGATGATCAGCAGGGGGAGACCGATCAGCAGCAGCGTCAGTATGGCGGCGCCGATGAGATAGATCGTCAGGCTGATCATCCAGTTGACGATCATCTTGCCGTGGCGGTCCACCTCGGGGAAATCATCTTTGTTGGTGAGCCACATGACCAGTGGCAGCACGAGCCCGGCGTAAGGGAGGATGAACCCTGCCAGCTGGCTCAGATGTAAAAGCAGCAGGAAGGTGTTCATCTCCATGCCCCAGGGTTTTTTCCCTGTGGGAGTGACTGGCGGGGGTTGCGGGTCGAGGACTTCCATGACCGAAAGTTTTTAAATATTTCTTCTGAGTTCAAAGTTCTTACCGAGGTATACCCTTCTCACGTGTTCATCTTCGGCCAGCTCATGGGCGGTGCCTGCTTTCATGATCTTCCCCTCGTAGAGGAGGTAGGCACGGTCGGTGATGGAGAGGGTCTCATGTACATTATGGTCGGTGATGAGGATCCCGATATTTTTGTCTTTCAGGTGGGCCACGATCTCCTGGATGTCTTCGACAGCGATGGGGTCGACGCCGGCAAAAGGTTCGTCGAGGAGAATGAAACGGGGTTTGAGGGCGAGGGCGCGGGCGATCTCCGTACGGCGGCGTTCTCCTCCGGAGAGCTGGTTGCCTTTGTTCCTGCGTATCCTCTCCAGGCCAAACTCACCGATCAGTTCCTCCAGGCGTTCGTGCCGTTCTTCTTTCCCCATGTCAGACATCTCCATCACCGAGAGGATGTTGTCCTCCACGCTCAGGCCCCGGAAGACAGAAGCTTCCTGTGCCAGGTACCCTATGCCCAGACGGGCGCGTTTGTAGACGGGCAGGGAGGTGATCTCCATATCGTCCAGGAAGATGCGGCCCGCCAAAGGACGTATGAGGCCGACGATCATGTAGAAGGTGGTGGTCTTGCCGGCGCCGTTGGGCCCCAGAAGCCCTACGATCTCACCCTGCTCCAGATCTATGGAGACATGGTCGACGACGGTGCGTTTCCTGTATTTTTTTACCAGATCAACGGTCCAAAGTTTCATAGGTGTGATCTTTTACTTATTCATTGTCCTGATCCTCCGGAGGCTTTTTCTTTTCCTCCTTCTTTTCTGTATCTTTCTCCTCTTCCTTCTTTTTTTCTTCTTTTGTTTCTGTCTCTGCTTTGGTCCCGGTTTCTGTCTCCGCCTCATCATACGCCCCTTCGCCGGTCATTTCTGCTCCGTAGGGGGTGGAAGGTTCCTCTTCCCCGGCCGCTTCACTTGTGGTATCTCCTGTCGTGGGCTGGTCCGGTTCAGGTTCCGGTTCCGGTTTGGGAGGAGAGGGTGGTTCCGGCTCATTATCAAAGCCGAACTCAGCGTCCTGTTTTTTCTTGATGCGGGCCGAGATCCAGATGCTTACCTCATACAGGATGAGCAGGGGAATGAAGACAAGTATCTGGCTGAATACATCCGGAGGGGTGATGATCGCAGCCAGTACCAGGATGATCACTATGGCATGCTTCCGGTAGCGGCGCAGGAAATCGGGGGTGATCAGTCCAACCTTGGTAAGAAAATAGACGATCACCGGCAGCTCAAAAGTGATCCCCCCCGCCAGGGTCACCGTGGTGACGGTGGAGATATAAGAACGCAGGTTGATGCGGTTGACCACTTCCTGGCTGACCGAGTAGGATCCCAGGAAGTTGACCGAGAGGGGAGCGATGATATAAAAGCCGAAAAGGATCCCCAGCAGGAAGAGCAGGGAGCTGTACACTACGGCACCCCGGGCGTACTTTCGCTCCTTGTCATAAAGAGCAGGGCGCATGAAACGCCAGAACTCCCAGAAAACATACGGAAAAGCGATAATAAACCCTGCCAGCAGGGAGACCACGATGTGGGTGGTAAACTGTCCGGCCATGCTGATATTGATGATCTCCAGAGGTTTGCTGTTGATACACAGCTTGGCAACATTGACCAGGTCGCCCAGACGGCAAAGCATCCTGTTGGTGAAGAAAGAAGGATCTTTGGGAGCTAGTATGATCTTATCGAAGATGATGTTATGGTATATGAATGCAACAATGGCCAGCAGGAAAACAGCCAGCGTGGCACGGATCAGATGCCACCGCAACTCTTCCAGGTGCTCCAGGAAAGACATCTCATCCGGATTTTTCCTTCTTTTTTTTGCCATTTTTTGCTCCCGCCGGTGTTCGTGTTTCAGAATACAAATAAAAGAAACTTCTTATAATTAAGTTTTACATATTTGAAAATAACTTGTATATTAGTATATTTAAAAAGTTTAAGTGAAAGGAATTGTTATTTTTGCAGGCTTTTTGGCTGTAAGGAAAAATCTGAGAGAGAAAAATGAATGTGAGTGCTGAGATCTCATTGTCGGAGTATTTGAAGAGATACTTCGGCTTTGATACGTTTAAGGGGAATCAGGAGGTGATCATACGCAACCTCCTGGACGGAAGGGACACGTTCGTATTGATGCCGACGGGGGGAGGTAAATCCCTGTGTTACCAATTACCATCGTTGATCCTGCCGGGTACGGCCATAGTTATCTCGCCGTTGATAGCGTTGATGAAGAACCAGGTGGATGCCATGCGTAACTTTGTCAGTACGGAGGACGGCATCGCACATTTCCTGAACTCGTCGCTGTCGAAAGCGGCGATCCAGCAGGTCAAGCAGGATGTGCTGGCACAAAGGACCAAATTACTGTATGTTGCGCCCGAGTCATTGACGCGTGAGGATAACGTGGAGTTCCTCAAGCAGATCAACATCTCTTTTTATGCCGTGGATGAGGCGCACTGTATCTCGGAGTGGGGTCATGATTTCCGGCCTGAGTACCGGCGCATACGGCCCATCATCGAAAAGATCGGCCGGGCACCGGTGATCGCCCTGACGGCTACGGCCACGCCCAAGGTGCAGCATGATATCCTGAAGAACCTGGGCATCCTCGATGCCAATGTCTTCAAGTCGTCGTTCAACCGGCCCAACCTTTATTATGAGGTGCGGCCGAAAGTGAATGCCACCCGTGAGATCATCAAATATATCAAGGCCAACACCGGCAAATCGGGCATCATCTATTGCCTGAGCCGTAAGAAGGTGGAAGAGCTGGCCGAGACCCTGCAGGTGAACGGCATCAAGGCCCTGCCTTATCATGCCGGTATGGATTCGGCCACCCGCTCGGAGAACCAGGATAAGTTCCTGATGGAAGAGGTGGATGTGATCGTGGCCACCATCGCTTTTGGCATGGGCATCGACAAACCCGATGTGCGTTTTGTCATCCACTACGATATTCCCAAAAGCCTGGAAGGTTATTACCAGGAGACCGGCCGTGCAGGACGGGATGGCGGCGAAGGCCGTTGCATCGCTTTTTACAGTTACAAGGACATCCAGAAACTGGAGAAGTTCATGCAGGGCAAGCCGGTGGCCGAGCAGGAGATCGGCAAGCAGTTGTTGCTGGAAACCACCGCCTATGCAGAGTCGGCCGTATGCCGCAGGAAAATGCTTCTGCATTATTTCGGGGAGGATTATCAGGAGGAGAATTGCGGTACCTGCGATAACTGTACCCACCCGAAGAAACAGTTCGAAGGGAAGGACTATGTGGTCAAGGCGCTGAAGGTCATCCTGGCTGTCAATGAAAAGTTCAAAGCCGATCATGTGGCCAATATCCTGAGCGGACGGGCTACCTCGGGGGTTAAATCCTACAGGCATCATCTGATCGATGTCTTTGGCCTGGGGAAAGAAAAAGATGAGAAATTCTGGGGCGCTGTCCTGCGGCAGATGCTGGTGGCTTATCTCATAGAGAAAGAGATCGAGAATTATGGTCTGCTGAAAGTGACGAAGAAAGGGCATGAATTCCTGGAGCACCCCTTCTCTTTCATGCTGGTGGAAGATCATGACTATGAGTCTATCGATGAGGAGAATGCTGCTGCCTCTGGGAAAACGGCTGCCGTCGACGATGAGCTGCTGAGTATCCTGAAAGACCTGCGGCGTGACATAGCCCGCCGGAAGAACCTGCCGCCTTTTGTGATCTTCCAGGATCCTTCGCTCGAGGATATGGCCATCCAGTACCCGGTCTCCCTGGATGAACTGAAGAACATCACAGGGGTGGGCCAAGGGAAAGCGATGCGTTACGGCAGGGAGTTCGTCGAGGTGATCAAAAAATATGTGGAGGAGAAGGAGATCATCCGCCCCTCGGAGATGGTCGTAAAATCGATCGTCAATAAGTCGGGGCTGAAGGTCTATATCATACAAAGTATTGACCGTAAGATCTCCCTGGATGATATTGCTAATGCCAAAAACCTGGAGATGAACGAGTTGCTTACAGAGATCGAGTCGATCGTTCACTCCGGGACACGTCTGAACCTTGACTATTACATCAATGAGGTGATGGATGAGGAACACCAGGAGGAGATATTTGATTATTTCCGGGAAGAGGCCGAGGATGAATCGGTGGAAGCAGCGCTGGAGGCCCTCGGAGAAGATGAGTATACGGAGGAAGATATCCGCCTGATGCGCATCAAGTTCTTCTCGGAAATGGGTAACTGACCGGTTCATTTGTATAGGTCGTGCCGGGTAAGGTTCATGATCTTTTTCCGGGACGGCATCCAGGATATCATCTTTGATTAGTTAATTTGTTCGACAACAATGAAATTTTTCCTGTGACCAGAGTCTTTTTGCTCCCATTGATCTTCTTTCTGCTGCTTTTCCCTGCCGGAGCGCAGGAGAAGCCTGTCATTCGTCTGGACGAGAACGACGGGTTGTGTGATGATGAGGTGCGGGAGATCAAACTGGACAACAGGGACATTTTGTGGATCGGCACCAACAACGGGCTCTCTGCCTATGACGGCGACCGTTTTGTATGTTACCGCAAGAGCGACGGGCTGGCCGGCAGCAGGGTGTGGGGCCTGGCCGTGGATGAGCAGAACAGGGTATATGCAGGTTGTTATGTGGGTGGCCTCAGCAGGATCAGCGGCGGACGGATCACGGATACCTGGTATATACCGGACAAACATGTCAGGAACACCATCCGCAAGCTCCTGTATGATGAAAAAAGCAGGAGCGTGGTGGTGGGTACGGATTACGGGATCTACCTCTTCAGGGATTCTGTCTTCCACCGCATGCGTTATCCCTATTCCCCGGAGCATAAGCAATCATCCATTATTTCCCTGAAAAAATACAAGGGTCATATTTATTTTACGGTACACGGTTATGCTTCGGGCCTGTATGAACTGAAGACCGATCCGGACAGCCTGGAACTCTCCGGAATGGTACCCCTTATTAAAGATGTCACCCTTTTTGCCCTCACCTTTGCGGGAGATACGGCCTATGCCAATCATTACAATGAATTTTATGCCTGTCCCCTCAATGTCTCCGGGGGGAAGATCATTGCGAAGGCCCCTGAGGGATTCCTCCCGTGGGATATGGTGACACTTCCCCGGGAATGGATCATGACCGGCGGATTCAGGATCTCCGATTATGCGGACAACACAAAATTTTTCAACATCCGGCAAAAACAATTTGTAAATGCCCCGTGGATGCTCCGCTCGGACCAGATCTTCGCTTTTTGTTATGACACTTTGCGCAAGATCGTATGGGCCGGAACCACCAATGGTGTAAAGGCGATGGTCAACACTCCTTTTTCCTATTATGCTCCTGAGGAGGGGGAGATCATCGATCTGGCGGAGCGGCATGATACCCTCTTTGTGCTGAAGAAAGAGGGGCTTTTTATGCTCAGGGGAGATAAAACCGAACCCCTCCTGACCAGGAGACAGATCGATGGTGTGGTATGGAGGGAGAGTAAAAATTATTGTGCCCGTATTGGTGCCGACCCTTTTGAGATCATATCAGACAATCCGGTGAATTACCGTTATTTCATTAAAGATGGGGGGCGGATCTTTATCGGGGCCAACAAAGGGTCGGTGAGCATCCCGGACCTGAAAACCTATCTGCCCTTTGCCAAAGGGCGTTTTATTACCTGTGACCAGGGAGCCTGTTTTATCCGGGATTACAGGCCCATGGCTTATTATCCCGACGTGCATGACATCACCCGGGGCGTGAAAATCCTGGGCAGGGAAGTGGGCGGTATCCTGGATGTGCTGGACATCCGGCGGTCCGGAGACATCTTTTATATACCCTCCTATTTTAACGGGATATATGCTGTAAAGGACCATAAGACCTTTCATCTGAACCGGAACAATTCGGGTATTGATAATTTCATTGCAGGTATAGATCTTGACTCGCAGGGGGATGCCTGGGTGATCTCCCTGGACGGTAATCTTTTTCAGGTGGGTTTTGAAGACTCACTGGTGGTGAAAAAGAAGATCAACCATTACAATTCGGAGATCGTCGGCGAGAGTTACAAATGGTTGCTCTTCGACAACGGATATCTTTATCTGGGTACCAACAAAGGGTTGAACGTTGTCCCGGAAGAGGAGCTGCGACAAGGAAAAATAAGGACTTTGTGGTTGTATAACCGTTATAACGGCTACCTGGATATCTCCACCCGTGACCCGGTGAAGGCAGGCAAAGGTTATCTTTTTGTGCATAACGGGAAACGGCTGATACGTATCGGCCGGCCCATAAAACGAAAAGGCCTGGCGGAGCTGCGCATGCGGGATCTTATGGTTGACGGGGAAAGACAGCCGGTAAGTTCACTGGACCATAAAGTGTTTTCCCCCCGTACGGGCAATATCAGTATGACCTATTACCTGCTCAAATACCCTACAGACAAAAATGTGATCTACCGTTACCGGCTTAATAAGGGGGTATGGACCGGCACGAACGTGGTGAGTCTGCCTTACCTGAAGCCGGGGAAGTATCATATCATTATGGAGGCCAAAGACCTGGAAAGGGATGAGGTATACCGGAAGGCAGTGGCTTTTGAGATCCTTTCTCCCTATGTCAACCGGTGGTGGTTCATTGCGGGGATGCTGACGTTTTTACTGGTGGGGGTATTTTTCTTTGTCAAGCACAGGTTTGAGTACCTCCACAAGAGGGAGGAAGAAAGAAACCGTATGATACGGGAAAGCGCCGAGCTGCAGGTGAAGGCACTGCAGATGCAGATGAATCCCCACTTTATCTTCAATGCGCTCAGTACCATCCAGAGCGCGGTGCTGACCCGGAGCCGGGAAGAGACCCTGGATTTCATCGGCGATCTGTCGCTGGTGATCCGGGAAAACCTGGAAAATGTGATGAAGGACTATGTTCCTCTTTCACGCGAGATCGCTTTTCTGCAGAGATATACAGGGGTGGAGCGTTTCCGGCTGGGAGACAAGGTGATGATCGATTTTATCATTGCCGTCGAGGATACCGAACGCCTGATGATCCCTCCCATGCTGATCCAGCCGCTTGTGGAGAACAGTATAAAGCATGGTATCCTTCCCAGAAAAGAGGGAGGTGAGATAGAGATACGTATTGTGGAGGAGGTTGACCATCTGCTGATCACTGTGCGTGACAACGGCATAGGCCGGAAGCTGGCCGGGGAAAGAGTAATTAAGGATCACCGGAGCAAGGGGATAGGGCTGTTGCAGAAAAGACTGGAATACCTGAACCTGAAAAACGATACGACGATCAACAGGATCGAGTACGAAGATCTGTATGAAGACGGGCGGCCGGCCGGAACGGTCGTGCGCCTGTATCTGCAGATCGTGAAAAGAAAAAAAGATGAACCGGATGAACAGGAGTAAGTCAGGATCCCGGGCAGGAGTGCCTGCCTTCATGAGAAAATCCTTTTTTGTATCAGGCTTTGTCTCCCTGGCGTTATGGATCGCTGTCGTGACCGGCGGGAGGGTGGCAGCCCAGTCGCCTGTGACCGTGCGGCTGTCGCTGCAGGCTGCCGTGGACAGCGCCATGGCCAACAACACGCTTATCCTTCGTTACCGGCAGGCGGTGGCTGAGAAAGAGCAGATGCGCAGGGCCTCCAAAGGGAATTATTTCCCGTCGGTGGATGTGATGGGGGGGTACACCTATCTGAGTAAAAACCCCGAGGTGAACATGAGCAAGATGAAAGAGTCGGTGGACCAGATGTTCGGTTATTACGGGGCTCACATTGCCAATGAGCTGGGTCTGTCAGATGAGACGCAGGAACAGATCTACCAGCGTATCGTATCCCGGCTGGGACAACTGCCTGCCTATAACATTGTCATTGACCAGCAGCAATATCCCAACCTGAATGTGGTAGCCACACAACCTCTTTTTATGGGAGGGAAGATCATTGCCGGCAAGCGTTTTGCCGAGGCTGAACTGGGCTATTCCACGGCCGAGCTCCAGAAGATCTCCAATGAGGTGACGCGTGAGACCATCGAGCGGTATTATGGCGTGGTGCTGTTACAGCAGGTGGTGCAGGTGCGTCGCAATGTGGTGGAAGGAATGCAGCGTCATGAGCGGGATGCACAACGGGCCATAGAGATAGGGGTGATCCCCTCCCATGAGCTGTTGCGGGCCAAAGTGGCCGTGGCCAATGCCGAAAGGGACATGATCGATGACCAGAACAAGCTGGAGCTGGCCCGCCTGGGCCTGAAAGCCAGCATGGGTCTGCCCGATACCGTTGAGGTGGTGGTGACCGATACCCTTGCTTTCCGGATGGTGCCGCTGGATGTGCCGGGACTGCGGCATGAGGCGGTACAACAGCAACCTATCTTTCACATGATCGACCAGCAGAAACTGATGGTGGAGCAGAAGCATGCACTGGTACGTTCAGAGTTCATGCCACAGATAGCCGCCTGGGGGCAGTACAATGCCTTCGGGAACAATTATCCCGTCACCCTGCCGCCATTCGTGGTGGGGATCCAGGCCCATTTCAACATCTTTCATGGCATGGAGAAATACAACAAGCTGAAAGCCACCCGTTATCTGGCCGACCAGGTGGCACTGGCCGATAAATATGCCCATGAGCAGATCAACCTGCTGGTGGACAAGTCGTGGAGAGAGGTGGTCAACAAACGGGAACGTTACCTGAAGATGGAGCCTACCGTTGAACTGGCGCAGAAGAATCTGGAGATCAATGAGAAAAGGTTCCGGGAGGGGCTGGCCAAATCGACCGATGTCATCGATGCACGTCTGCTGTACGAAGGGGCGGAGGTGGAACGCCTGAAATCCTTGTATGATTATTACCTGGCCATTGCCAGTCTTTACCTTGCCACGGGAAATGCGCAAAAAGCGGTGGCGATGCTGGGTATGAAAAATAAATAATGTTACGGTTATGAAAATTTCAAAGAGTGCCATTGCCCTGCTGATCCCTGTGATCGTGATCCTTATTGCCGTGATCATGCTGATCTTCGGAGGTTCCGGAGACGAGGAAGATATCATGCTGGGGATGTTCGAAGCCCCGACGGTCAATGTCTCCTCGATGATCCCGGGGCGGGTGAAAAAGATCGCGGTGGAGGAGGGGGACAGCGTGCAGGAGGGAGAGCTGGTCTTCACGCTGGAGACCAAGGTCATGGACGCCAAGGTGGGACAGGCCGAAGGGCTGGTGAAAGCTGCCGGGGCGGTGGTGAAAAGAGCGAAAAAAGGGGCCCGCGAGGAGGAGAAAAGAGCTTTGCGCAACCAGTATGAGCTGGCCCGCAGCCAGTTCGAGTTCGCTGAGAAAACCTACAGGCGTTTTCAGGTATTGTATGCCGACAGTATCATCTCGCAGCAGGAGATGGACGAGATGACCTACAAGTACAATGCCGCCAAAGATGCCATGGATGCTGCCAAAGCCTTATACGACATGGCAGAGAACGGTGCCCGCCCGGAGGATATCGAGGCCGCCGAAGCCTCTTACCAGCAGGCCAAAGAGATCTATCAGGAGGCCATGGCCTTCTATGAGCAGCTGGATATCAAAGCGCCCGTCACGGGACTGGTGAGCAGCCGCATCGCCGAGGAGGGAGAGGTGATGGCACCCGGCTTTCCGGTGATCGCCATCATGATCCCGGAAAAGATCTATGCCGTCCTCAATGTGCGGGAAGACAAACTCTCCCTCTTCAAAAAAGGGACGCATCTGAAAGGGGCGGTGCCCGGTCTGGGCGGCAAAGAGATAGAGCTGGTGGTGAGCTATATCGCGGTGATGCCGGATTTTGCCACCTGGACCCCTACCAAAAACAAAGGGGAGTTTGACCTGAAGACCTTTGAAGTGCGTCTGAAACCCGTACGGCAGCATCCGGACCTGCGGCCCGGTATGACGGTACGGATAAAAATATAAAGATACCTCATCAGGCGTGAAATATCTGGCATTCATACAGGTGGCCGTGCGCGAGACGGAACGTATCGCGCGCGACCGTTTTGCCCGCACCCTGCTGGTTTTTCTGCCGGTGGGGATTTTCCTTTTCCTGGGGCTGATCTACCTGAAAGGAGCCTTGCGGGAGATCCCCGTGGCTGTGTATGATGCCGACCACAGCAAGATCTCACGGCAGGTGACCGGTATGATCGAGAGCTCGGCGGCGATGAAGATCACCCGCTATCTGTCGTCGGAGGATGACCCGGAGAAATTTTTTACGGACCATGACGAGCATGCCCTGATCGTTATCCCCCATGGCTTTGAGCGGGATATCTTCCGCAACCGGCCGACCCGCCTGGTGGTGTACACCAACTCCTCGAACATCGTCTATGGCAATATCCTCTACCGTGAAGCTGCCGTGATCTCCGGAACCGTTTCGGCGGGCGTGACCATACAGCGTCTGGAGCATGTAGGGGTCGACCATCCCACGACGATGGGACTGGTGATGCCGGTGCGTACCCATGTGCATACCCTTTTCAACCCCTGGTTCAATTATCTCTATTATCTGTTGCCGGGGCTTATGACGGTGTTGCTGCAGATGTTCATCTTTTTTGCGGCGGCGAAAGCTTTCAATACCGAGATCAATGAGGGTACTTTTGATGAGTTGGTGAAGGTATCCCGGGGAAGCCCCCTGCAGATGCTTTTGGGGAAGTCGCTGGCCTACCTGGCTTACGGCCTGGGCATCGTGATGCTGATCGCCATTATTTTTATGATCTTCGGCATTCCTTTCACGCAGCGTGTTCCCGAGCTGATCCTGCTCTTTGCCCTGTTCACGCTGGTGAATATTTTCCTGGGCTTCATGATCTCTGCCACCATCGATGACGAGTTGGTGGCGCTGGATCTGGCTTTTTTTTACAATTCGCCGGCTTTTGTCTTCAGCGGCTTCACCTTCCCGATGTTCGGCATGCCTTTTTTTAACAGTTTGTATGCGCAGTTCATCCCGTACACCCATTTCCTTTCCGCTTTCTTTCAGCTGTACCAGCTGGGGGTGCCCCTGCACTACACCTACCCTGCGCTGGGAAAACTCTCACTCTTCCTGCTGACAGGGGCGGTGACGGCCTGGGTGGCCCTGAAGATCCGGGTGGGTGAAAAGAAAAAAATGGAACGTAACGTGATCCCGGCAACAGCATGAAAGAGATCAGGCGGATCATATCGGAAGAGCTGAGGCAGGTGCTGGATAATCACAGCATCCTGCTGACCGTGCTCATTGCCCCGTTGTTGTATGCTTTTCTGCTGGGAAGCATATACATGCAGAAAGATATCAACCGCATCTCTTTTGCCGTGGTGGATGACGACAATACAGCCGCTACGATGCATATCATCCGTCTGCTGGAGGCCAGTCCCAAGATCGGGATACGGGCAAAGATACACAGTCTGGAGGAGGCCCGTGAGATGCTCGACCGCCAGGAGATCAACGGCTTTCTCTGGTTCCCGAAAGATTTTACGAAAAAGCTGCTGAAGCTGCAGGGTGCCGATGTAAAGCTTTATCTCAACACCACCCGTTTCCTGCCCTCCAACGATCTGAACAAGGCGGTCAATATTGTGATGATGACCGTAGGCTCGGGGGTAAGGCTGCGTTTTTTCGAGATGCATGGCATCAATCCCAAACATGCCATGGAAATGATCAACCCCGTCCTTCCCGAGATCCGCCCTGTCTATAATCCAACGAACAATTACGGTGATTTCCTGCTGCCGGGACTGTTGTTCCTTATCCTGCAGCAGACCCTGCTGATCGGTATGGGGGAGAGCGTCTCCGTGGATAACGGGGAGAAGAAGCTGGCCGGTTATCTGCAGGGTGAGGGAGGGGTATTGCATTACCTGCTGGGCAAGCCGGCTTATTACCTTTTTCTTTATTTTGCCTATTTCCTGGTCTTTTTCTGGGGTGTATATCCGCTGCTGGGGGTCTCCCGCGGCGGCAATATGTTGGCCCTGCTGACCACGGGGATGATCTTTGTGCTGACCATCGCCATGCTGGCGATTTTCTCCGGCTCTTTCATCAAAAGCCAGGTGCGCTACATGGCCATCCTGGCATTTTCCACCTATCCTTTCTTTCTGATCTCCGGCTATTCGTGGCCGGTGACGGCGATGCCATGGTACCTGCAATGGCTGGCCCAGGCGGTGCCCACGACCCATTTCCTCCATGCCGGCACCACCATCGTGGTGAAAGGAGGATCGTGGCGGGAGGTGGCTCCCGATATCTGGAAACTGCTGATCCTCCTCGGCGTCTTTACCCTGATGACCGCCTGGCGGCTGAAGAGGGTGAAGGAGGAAGGATGAAGGAGGAAGGATGAACGACGAAG
>WFRO01000387.1 GCA_015486475.1 Bacteroidales bacterium | reverse complement strand
TTCAGGTAAGCAGCCGTGGCCGGGGCGTTGACAAAAGAAGCGGCCAGCACTTTCTCTGCTTTGGCAGCGTTGACGAGGCCCTGCGTGCCGGCGCTGGTGGTCAGCACCACCTCCCTGTCCCGTACCTCTGCCTGCATTACTTCGGAGGGAGAGTTGCCAAGATCAAAACCCTCCACCTTTTTCTCGTTCCGCTCGCCGGCCAGCAGGGTGTTTGGGTGTGTGCGGCGCCGGGCAAAGGCCCTTTCCACATCGCCCGTCACCAGCACGGCCGAAGCTCCCCGGTGGTAGAGGTAACAGGTGGTGGTGAAGGCCCGGAAGACATCAATGATCACGGCGATGCCCGTAGCTTCCCGCGCCCCCGCAATATATTCAAGATGGCGTATCTCCATGGTATGGGATTGAGGGGGTAAAAATATATATTCGGTTGATAAGTTGATGGGTTGATGAGTTGAAAAGTTGTATATCTTTAGCAAAGATTTGTAAAAGGGCTCATTTTTATGAACTTTGCAGCGTGAAAAAGTTCAGGGACAACATAAAACGTTTCATTCATTTTATCACCGTTGATATCTGGCGTGTACCGCTGGAGGAACTCCCCAAGAGCAAATCCTTTCTTTACAGGCAGTTACGTATTATCATGCTGGCTTACAGAGGATTCAAGGAGGACCGTGTCGGTTTGCGGGCTTCGGCGCTCACCTATTACACCATGTTGTCCATCGTGCCTGTGCTGGCGCTGGTCTTTGGCATAGCCCGGGGGTTCGGTATCGAGTCCCTCATCCGGGAGCAGTTGATGAAGAACTTTGAGGGACAGCGGGATGTGATGGTATGGCTGCTCGATTTTGCCAACAGGATGCTGGAGATCACACGCGGCGGATGGGTAGCCGGTATCGGTCTGCTGATCCTTTTCTGGTCGGTGATACAGGTGCTGGGGAACATCGAAAGGGCCTTCAACCAGATCTGGCAGGTCCCCAAGTCACGCTCTTACATCCGCAAGCTGAGTGATTATATTGCGATCCTGCTGTTTGCCCCGCTGCTTATGATCCTTGCGGGCAGCTTCACGGTAGTGATCACTGCCCGTATCAATGAGATCACTCAGGGGAACAGCTTCCTGGGCTATATAGGTCCTGCCCTGATCTTCCTGATCCGTCTGGCGCCCTATGTCATGATGTGGCTCCTGTTCATGCTGCTGTACCTCGTAATGCCCAATACCCGGGTAAAGTTCGGGTCGGCCCTGCTGGCAGGTATCGTGGCGGGCACGCTCTTCCAGGTGGTACAGTGGGCCTATGTCACTTTCCAGGTAGGGGTATCCCGTTACAATGCGATCTACGGGAGCTTTGCTGCTATACCTCTCTTTATGATCTGGGTCCGTCTCAGCTGGCTTATCGTTCTTTTCGGTGCAGAACTGTCCTTCGCCTATCAGAATGTCCGGCAGTATGAATTCGAGGCGGATGCCGAAAATATCAGTCTCACCCTGTACCGCAGGATCCTCCTGCTGGTGATGGCCCGTCTGGTAAAGAATTTTGAGGAGGGAGGCAAGCCGCTCACGTCCGGCCATTTGTCGGAGGAGCTGAAGTTGCCGGTACGTCTGGTGCGACGCATCCTGAACGAACTGGAGGAGGCGGGTCTGATCCTTGAGGCCGTGACGGATGATCCCCGGCAGCGGGGCTATCTGCCCTCCCTTGACATCAACAGGATCACGGTCTCTTACGTGCTGGATCGGTGGAAGGAGCGGGGCAGCCATCACCTGCGCCTGCCCGATACAGGCGAGTATCATCACCTGGAAGAGCTGCTGAACAAGTACGACGAGGCAGCCCGTACCTCAGCAGGCAATATCCTGCTGAAAGATCTCTGAAAGCCCCCTATTCATATCCCAGGGCAGCATAACCCACCCAATGGTGGTCATTGGCCGGGGCCGTGACGCCCATGTGCAGGTCACTCACCGGCAGGGGCGTATGGTCGATGCTGTTACGGTAGCCCACGAGGGTGCCGGAGAGCGGAGGGGTGCCGGTGATCTGCTGCAGGTGCCAGGCGGTCAGCAGACCCAGGGGCACGGAATACCTCCCGCACCAGGTCCATTTGTAGGTCATATAATCGTCCTTCTGTACCGTGTATTCGGTGAAGCGTTTGATGCGGGCAGGGGAGAGGGGGCCGGCGAGACAGTTGTCAATGATCTCATGCTCGTGGGCCACGGCCTTTTTCAATCCGGCAGCATCGGTGCCGTACGGGGCGTAATTCTTCCCTCCCCAGTCCTCATCGCCGTAATGCACCGCGTCGGTAGAGATGGCCAGGGAGTAATCCCTGCCCCAGATCAGATGGTGCTGTTGCATAACCTGTTGTATGGCTTCCGCCAGGGCCGTACCGGTGCGTTCCATCCGGTCGTAAGACATATAAGGCACCAGGATGGGCAGGATGGTGACGTGGCGGTCGTAATACTGCAGCCAGGGCAGAAGGGCCTCCAGTGAATGCTCTATCGTCATCATGGAGTCGTTCACCGTGTACAGGGAGGTGTCCAGGCGGGAGAAGATCTCCTCGCGCAGGGGGCTGACGGGGATGCTGCCCCAGGGACCGTGGTAGGCGGGCCAGGTGCCGGTCACCAGGCGGTCGCGCAGGTGCAGGAGACGGGCTTTGTGGGCCACGCCGAAAAGAATGACGAGCGGCGTTTTCATCCTGTTCAGTACGGCAGGATATAGATAACCCACGTATGTGTAATCATCGTGGGGAGAGATACACACGCGCCAGGCAGGACCTCCTTCCCACCGCTGCAGGGAGTCGCCTTCCAGACGCCGGATACGGGCCATGAGCGAATCCATCTGCCAGGCCTCGTGCGCAAAGCCCACGGTGTCCACCAGACCACGTACCTTTGCTTCCGGCTCTTTTTTTCCGGCATTTCCGCAGCCGGCAAGCAGGATAAGAGGGAAGAGCAGGAAAGAGGCTGCAAAAAGCCTCTGCGGGAGAGAAAATGTTGAGAGATCCATGACCGTTGTTTTTATTTCATTCCGAAGGATGAAATTACAAAAAACAGGTCATTCGGCCAACTTATTGATAAGATTGAGCAGACGTACTTCAGCCTCACTGAAGGTGCCGGGTGCAGCGACCGGTACCTTTACCCTGACCTCACAGTCCTTCATCCTCCTCAGGCGGATGGTATGATCCTCCTGCCGGGCCAGTTTATGCGCTTCACGGACGAAACGGTCGACGGCAGTGTCATTCCACAGTGAGAAGAATTTTGTAGCTTCATTATCGCTGATCTTCCAGTCTCTGTTATCCATA
>WFRO01000386.1 GCA_015486475.1 Bacteroidales bacterium | reverse complement strand
GGGATCACCTTGCCGAGGATGATCTGCAGGGGATGCAACGGCGACACCAGCATGGCCTCCATGGTGCCTGTCTCTTTCTCCCTGGCAATGGAAATGGAGGTCATCATGGCCGAGATGAGTATCAGGATCATGGCAATGGTGCCGGGGACGAACATGAAAGCCCCTTTCAGCTCCGGGTTGAAGACCATGCGTGTCTTCAGCACCAGGCCTCCGGCCGTTCCTGTCTGCCGGTTCAGGTCCTTCTGCACGCCGGCCACGATGGCCGACAGATATTCCACCATCATCCTGGCAGCATTAGGATCGGAGCCGTCAGCGATCACCTGCATCTTCGCCCGGCCGGTCCGTACCAGTCCTCTCTCAAAGTCCCGGTCAAAGACAATAGCCAGCCGAACATTGCCTTTTTTGAACAGAGGGTCTATCTCCTTCTCGCTGTGTATGGAGGTCTGTCGCACAAAATAGGGAGAAGCCAGGATCTTGTCGGTGATCTTCCGCGTGGTGACATCATGCGACTTGTCCAGGATGACCACCGGCACATAGCGTATCTCATTGGTCACCACATAGCCGAAGATGATGATCTCGGCCACCGGGATCCCGAACAGGATGAGGAGGGTCCGCACATCCCGGAGGATATGGTGGAATTCTTTCCCTGCAAATGCCAGTAGTCTTCTCATCTTTTGTCCCTGTTGGTGATCATGCTTTCTCCCCGTGTAAGCTTCCAGAAGAGCTCCTCCATGGAGGTAACACCATGTGTCTCCTGCAGCTGCTCCGGACTGTCCAGGGCGATGACCTCCCCCTCCGCCATGACGGCCACCCGGTCACAGTACTCCGCCTCATCCATATAATGCGTGGTGACCAGGATGGTGTAGCCCTCCCGTGCCGTGGCCAGGATCATCTCCCAGAAGCGGCGGCGCGTGACAGGATCGACGCCGCTGGTAGGCTCGTCCAGAAAGACCAGCTCCGGACGGTGCAGGATGGCCACGGAAAAAGCGATCCGTTGTTTCCATCCCGTCGGCAGGGTTCTGATGAGGCGGCCTTTGATCTCCTCCAGGCCCAGCCGGCGGACCATCGCCGCTCCGGCTTTCTTCAACTCCTCCCTCTTCATCCCGTAGATACCCCCGAAAAATTCCACGTTCTCCATCACCGTCAGATCCTCATACAGGGAGAAGCGCTGGCTCATATATCCGATGCTGCGCTTCACCCGCTCGGGATGATGCACCACATCGTAGCCGGCCACCCGCGCCCTGCCTTCCGTGGGATGGGACAGACCGCACAGCATTTTGATCATCGTGGTCTTGCCGGCCCCGTTGGCCCCCAGCAGACCGAACACCTCCCCCCGGAAGATATCGAACGAGACCTCCTTCACCGCGGTAAAATGACCGAAGCGCTTGGTAAGGTCCTGCACCTCCACCACGATGTTCTCTTCCTGCCTTATTTCTTCTCCGTCAGTCATGATCTGGGAAATATCATCCGTTCATTTATTTTAATTTCCTCACCCTCCCGGGGGAAAAGCTAATCCCTGCCTGTACTTAAATATGCAAAGCTATCTTCCAGGGTCGGGGGGATGGGCTCATAGCGGATCCTGCCATACCGGCCCGAGGCTTCCAGTTGTGTCATCAGCTCTTCTACAGGCTGCTCCTTTGTGCGGGGACTGTAATGAATGGTTTTCCCGTAGAGCATGGCCGCTGCCGTGGACGGGTCCCGGCGGAGCGTTTCCAGCAACCGGTAATTGTCTTCCGAACGGCAGGCATAGAGGGGATAGGGGTAGATCCTGCGGATCTCTTCGGGTGTGCCCGAGTGCAGCAGGTGACCGTTAAACAGAAATCCCGCCCGGTCGCCGCGGGCCGCCTCATCCATATAAGCCGTAGAGACCAGGATGGTGATGCCCTCCTGCTGTATCCGCTTGAGCATTCCCCAGAACTCGGTACGTGAGGCGGCATCCACACCGGTGGTGGGCTCGTCCAGCACCAGCACCTCCGGCCGGTGTATCAGGGCACAGGAGAGGGCCAGCTTCTGTTTCATGCCTCCCGACAGCTTGCCGGCAGGACGATCCGCAAAAGGCGCTATCTGCTCATATACCTCCCGGATCAGATCATAGTTCTCCTGCACCGACGTCCCGAAGATGCGGGCATAGAACTGCAGGTTCTCTTCCACTGTCAGATCCGGATAGAGGGAAAAAGTACCGGGCATGTATCCCATGATCCTGCGGATCTTCCGGAAATCCTTCACCACATCGATCCCCTTCACTGTGATCCCGCCCCCGTCGGGCAGAAGGAGGGTCACCAGGAGGCGGAAGAGGGTGGATTTACCGGCGCCGTCGGGGCCGATCAGTACGAACAGCTCCCCCCGGGGGATCTCCAGGGAGACCCCGGACAAGGCCTGCGTGGTGCCAAAGGATTTTGAGACTTCCCGGATCGTGATCATCCTGTCTCCCCGTTACTGAAAGTTCGCTTCTCCGGGCATGCCGATCTTCAGCCTGCCGTCGTTGTCCACCAGGATCTTCACGGCATACACCAGGTTGACCCTCTCGCGGCGTGTCTGGATGATCTTGGGCGTGAACTCTGCCTCGCCGGCGATCCAGGACACCCTGCCAGGGAGGGTGTCCATGCCCTGACCGTTGTCGATCAGCACCTGTGCTGCACCTCCTTCCATGATCTGTGGCAGCTGCGTCTCATCCACATAGACCCGCAGGTACATCTGCCGCATACGGCCCATTTTGAACAGCGCTTTGCCGGGCATGACCAGCTCGCCCGTTTCAGCATATTTTTCCAGCACCGTTCCCTCCTCAGGAACAACCACAAAAGAATTTTCTATCTGTTCGTTCACCTGGGCGATCTGCGCCTGCAGCACCCCCAGCTCATCCAGCACGCCGAGGCGCTGTACCTCCAGCTCGCGTATCTGCAACTGCATCACCTCCACCTGTCCGTCGATATCATCCACCTGTTTCTGCGTGGCGGCATGCCCGGCAAAGAGGCCGTGTACCCGGGCCTGTTCCGTTCTCAGGTTCTCCAGCTGCCGGAGCAGCACTTTTTTACGGGCTGTGAGACCGGCCGCTTTCGACCTTACTGCAGCCATCTGCGCATGCAGGGTTCCTTTTTTCAGATGAAGGGCCACGGTATCCACCAGCCCTACCGTATCATTCGCTGCAAATTTATTCCCTTCCTCCACCCTGAACCACAGGAGACGTCCGTTGCTCTCCGCAGAGACAAGCAGGGTAGTCGCTTCGAAGTTGCCATAGGCATCCGACCCCTGTTGCTGCGAAGAACAGCCAGCCATCAGACCTGCCAGGAGAAGGAGCGCGGGAAGTATTTTATTTGTTTTCTTCATAATCTTTCAGATTTCCACGGGTGATCAAATAATCTATCTTTTTTTCCATGAGCTGTTTCATGTGGAGGTTGAGCTGGATCTCGGCGTTCTGCCAGGCTGTGAACTGCCGTTCATATTCGGCCGGCGTGATGGTGCCGCCCGAGAGCTTGTCCGCATATTCTGCGGAGATCTCCCGGCGCAGGGTCACACGCTCTCTGTCGAGGGCGATGATCTCCTCCAGCTTGGCGATCTCCTCACGGATGCGTATCAGGCCGGCATCCACCTCCTGGTGGAACTGCACTTCCTCGTTCTGCACCAGCTGCTGCTCAAAAGTCAGGATCTTCTGCTGCTTATTGGTGCGGCTCCAGTCCCAGATGTTCCAGGTGATGCGTGCCCCCACCAAATAAAAAGGCTTGAAGTCGAGGTTCAGCGGGTTCAGTCCCGGCCTGCCGTACCCGGCCTGCCCGAAACCATAGATCTTCGGACGCCGCTGCACTTTCTGCAGCCGTATGGAAGCATCGAGCCAGGAACGCTGCATGGAGAAGAGTTGCTGCTCCGGGCGCAGGGCCGTACTGCTCACCGGCACCGGAGGAGGCACGGTAAACACCACACCGGCATCAAAGACCGTATCCAGATACATCCCCAGCAGTTGTGTCACCGCACGGCGGTCGTGACGGTTGACCGCCATTTTCTGACGTATGTCCAGACGGGCCGCTTTCAGGATGTTCACATCCCCCTGCAGGAGCATCCCCTGGCGGCGGGCGGTCTCTGCCTCCGACAAGGCTTTTTCCATCTGCTGCATGTTCTGTTGCAGGATGGTATAATTGTCATCCAGGTAAAGCGCCGAAAAGAAGATACGGGCCAGCTTTTGTTTAAAGGTATAGAGCTTCACCTCCAGGTCCTGTTGCCGCAGGCCTATGGAGCGTTGTTTGACCTGCCGCTGGTTCTTGACAGCCCCGCCGTCGTAGATCATCTGTTTCACATCCAGGGTGAGGGCGTACTGGGCATGATAGGGTGTGGGGAAGGTGATCCCCGGCACAGGCGGGTTCATGTCAATGGTCACCACGTCCGAATAATAGGTTGCCTGGGCACCCAGGTCCATCTCCGGATAATAAGCGCTCTTCAGGCTCTCATCTTCCAGGGTGATCTCTTTGGCCAGTATGGGTTTCCCGG
>WFRO01000385.1 GCA_015486475.1 Bacteroidales bacterium | reverse complement strand
GAAGCGATGAAGCGAATAACAACTCCAAACTCTAGGCACTCCACACTCCAAACTTCTTTTAGGTGCAGGTTACTGGGTGCTGGGTGCCGGAACAAAAATGCCTGAATGCGTGAATGATTGATTGAACAGTCCTATGCCACCAACTTTTAACTTTAGCGCACTTTAAACTTTAGGCACTCTAAGTACTCCAAACTCTAGGCACTCCACACTCCACACTTCTGATAAGGGAAAAATCAGGATATCTTAGGCAGGCGGATGTTCAGTACCCGGGTGGCTTCTTCGTAGCCGATGTCGAACATCTCCCGCGCTTTGGACATCTCGAAGATCCCGAATCCTTTGAGCTTCTTCGGATCGATGCGTATGTCACACTGCCGCATGTTGGCATGCACGCTGGCCAGGATACGGAGGTAGAAAGACCATTCGGCCATTTTGATCACGCCGGAGATATTCTTTTCTTCCCAGCGGGGATTGACGTTCACCCCGATGATCTTCTCACATTCGCGGCGGATAGGAACAACCGGAAGGACGTCGAAGACGCCCCCGTCGCAGTACTGGTATTTCCCGATGCGGTGGGGCTCGAAAAGTACGGGAATACTGGCCGAGGCAATGACCACATCGGCCAGGGGGCCGCTGGTGACATATTCCACCTGTGCTTTGTTGAGATTGCTGATGGTGATCCACAAAGGGATCTTCAGCTCTTCAAAGGTGCGGGCGCGGAGGGAGGAATGAAGCAACTCCTGCAGGCCGGAGAGCTTGAGAAAACCGCTGCGGGGCACAGTGAACCGCACCAGAGAGAAGAGTTTCTTCTCGACGAACATATCCATGATCTCCTGCGGGGAGTAACCGTCGGCATAAAAAGCCCCCACGATGGCGCCGGCACTCACCCCCGAGATCACGGCGGGGCGTATGTCATGGTCCAGCAGGGCCTGCAACACCCCCAGGTGGGCAAAACCCCGCGCACCCCCGCCGCTCAGGACCAACCCGGTGTCATATTTCTTTGCCATCGAAGACCTCCTGAATGAAAAAGAGAGGATTAACAGAAGCTAAAGATCAAATATCGCCGGAAATAGTTAATTTCACAAATTATTTTTAAAGAAAACAGTTATGCCAAAAAAGAAAAAGAACAAACAATATAAAAAAGAGTTGAAAGACCGGAACACGCTGAAAAACAAGATCACAGGGATCTTTTCCAACCATCCGACACGAACCCTCAACTACAAGCAGGTGGCCGGGTTACTGAACATGACCCATAAGGATGAGAAGAAAGAGATAGAAAAGATCCTGAAAGAGCTGAAAAAAGAGAACAAGGTGGAAGAGATCCATCCGGGCAAATACAAGTTCAAGAGCCGGAGCGGTTTCATCACCGGCACGGTGGACATGACCGCTTATGGCAATGCTTATGTGGTGAGCGATGATCTGGAGGAGGATGTGTATGTCAGTGAAAACAACCTCCATCACGCCCTCAACGGCGATATCGTGAAGGTCTATCTCTTTGCCCGCCGCCGCGACCGCCGGCTTGAAGGCGAGGTGGTGGAGATCCTGGAGAGAAAGCGCAAGACCTTCGTGGGCATCGTGGAGATCACGGGCCATTATGCTTTCCTGATCCCCGACAACCGGCAGATGCCGTATGATATCTTCATCCCCCGCTCTAAGTTGAACGGGGCAAAAAACGGACAGAAGGCCATCGCCCGCATCACCAAATGGCCGGAGAAAGTAAAAAATCCTTTCGGGGAGATCGTGGAGGTGCTGGGAAATGCAGGGGATCACGAAACGGAGATCCATGCTATCCTGGCGGAATTCGAGCTGCCCGCAAAATTCTCCCCGGCGATCGAGGAGGCAGCAAAACAGATCCCCGATGCGATCACCCGGAAAGAGCTGGAGAAACGCCGGGATTTCCGTAAGGTGACCACCTTTACCATCGACCCGGCTGATGCCAAGGACTTTGACGACGCCCTGTCCATCCGTTTTCTGAAAGACGGCATGGTGGAGGTGGGCGTGCATATCGCCGATGTGACCCACTATGTGAAGCCGGGGACAGTCCTCGACAAGGAAGCCTACGACCGGGCAACGTCGGTGTATCTGGTCGACCGGGTGGTGCCGATGTTGCCGGAGCACCTCTCCAACGGGGTCTGTTCCCTCAACCCGCACGAGGACAAGCTCACCTTTTCGGCCGTCTTCAAAATGACGCCCGATGCCAAAGTGACCGACAGCTGGTTCGGCAAAACGGTGATCAACTCCGACAGGCGTTTTGCCTATGAGGAGGCGCAGGAGATCATTGAGACGAAGAAGGGCGACCTGGCCAAAGAGATCCTGACCCTGCACAAGCTGGCGCAGATCCTCCGGAAACGGCGTTTTCAGATGGGATCGCTGGACATCGAACGGGTGGAGGTGAAATTCGACATTGATGAGAAAGGCACACCCCTGGGGGTCTTCTTCAAGGTGAGCCAGGAGGCCAACCAGCTCATCGAGGAGTTCATGTTGCTGGCCAACCGCCATGTGGCGGAAAAGGTAGGCAAAAGGATGAGCAGTGGCGGGAAGAAAAAAGTGTTCGTTTACCGGGTGCATGACAAGCCCAAAGAGGATAAGCTGGAGAGTTTCACCCGCATTGCCGCCAGGCTGGGATATGAGGTGCATGCCGAAAACCGGAAGGCGCTGTCACAGTCGATGAACCG
>WFRO01000384.1 GCA_015486475.1 Bacteroidales bacterium | reverse complement strand
TCCCATGGATTACTAAATGAATTAAATCGGAAAGTATCTCCAACTGCAAGGTTGTAATCATACATCAGTTTCATAGTATCCGGACTATCCCCATAAAACACTCTGTTCCCAACACTTTTAAAGTAACCCACAAAACTTGAACTATTGATATTAAAATCAGAATCACAAGAATAAAGTTTTTGAAACAATGTGTCTGATATCAAAGTATCTGAGCAGATCATTTTATACGAATCGAAGTTTTCATGATGAACGGGTCCTCCCGGTCCTTCAGTCCATGTATAATTTGAATTCATATGCCATAAAACAGTATCCTTAAATCCCTTTTCAATAAACTGCGCGCATATTGATTTGGAGATTATAATTAATAATAATATTAGTTTAAGTTTTATCATCTTATATGATTACACCGATATTGTTCATAGAACCACTAACGCTCAGGCATATGGCAAGCGGTGGTCACAGGTCGTCACTATCCTTCGAAAACAAAAATAGCAAAAAACTGTGGGATTTCTACCCAGAACGGATGATCCCGACTCCCGATATTATCGGGAATCGGGAATCGGGACCTTCGTTTGCTGTATGCATTATTGCAGTGCGTTTTCAGCCTTGATATTTCTTATGGTTTTCAGTGAATCTGCTATAACTTGTTGTTCTTCTTCAAGGTCAAAATCATTTTGTAGTCCTAACCAGAATTTTGGAGATGTTCCAAAATAAGAACTCAATCTTAAAGCTGTGTCTGCAGTGATTCTCCTTTTTCCTTTTATTATTTGAGAAATCCGTGTTTGAGGAATTCCAAGGTCCTTTGACAATCTGTATGCAGTTATGTTCATTGGTATCATAAATTCATATAAAAGGACTTCACCCGGATGTATGTTTTTTAATTTTTTCATTTTCTGTGTCTATTTATGGTAATCAATAATTTCAACATTATGAGCATGATTGTTTTTCCAAATGAAAATGATTCTCCATTGATCATTGATTCTAATACTATAATAATTTTTAAAATTTCCTTTTAATTTTTCAAGTCGGTTCGAAGGTAGAATTCTAAGATCACCAGTATTCTGGGCATTATTGATCATTCGTAACTTTCTTCGGGCAATTTCCTGAATTTCTAAAAAGAGATTTTTTATTCTTTCTCCTTTCCATATTTTTTCAGTGTTTTTTGATCCAAATGAAACAAGCATGCTATCGTATTACGGTACTAACGTCAAAGGTAAGTATTTTATTTTGTTTTTCAATAAATTGGTTAATTTTAGTGCACAACAACTCCCATATATCTCCAATAAGCTTGCCGGAAGCGGGAGAACCCCTGCCCGGCTCCTGTTCACTTTTTGCCGATCTTTTGGTAAAAATGCACTGAAAGGAATTTCCGATAAAGAAGTGCCCTGCCTTTTTGTTACTTTTGTTAACAGGTAGGAAAAACAAACTAAATGAACATAAACTTTAGTCAGATGAAAAGTTTCAGACCATTATTCCACATTTTCTTTTTAAGCGTCCTGGGCGCTGCTTTCATTCTTTTGCAGTCGTGCGGCCGGGGCAGATCTCTTCTGCCGGGCGATGTCTGGCAGATCCGTCTCAACGAACAGGGGCCTTTGGCCCTGCAGCTCACACAGAAAGCATCGGGCCGGACCGTAGCGTTCTCCGCCGCCGGGCATCCGGCTTTTTATTACATCACGGATGCCGGCACGCAATACCCGGAGAAGCAGAAGCAGGTGCTCACCGGCAACGACTCGGTCTATTCGGTTTCCTTTACGACCACCGACCGGCGGGAGGCCACTGTCACGCTGACCCGGGGAAAGAAAGGCATCCTGGACATACAGTTCACCGTGCAGCCGTCCGCCGGCATCCTGCATACGGGGATGACGATCGAGGCAGGGCCTGATGAGCATTACTACGGTCTGATGGAACGCACCGTGGACGGAGACCAGAACCTGAGCTGGCAGAAGGACACGCCGGCCAGTCTGGATCTGCGGGGCAAAAAGGTGACCATGCTGGTACGGTCGACGCTGGGCATCTACGAGCCTTTTTATGCCTCTTCTGCAGGGTACGGGTTGTTCGTTCACGGCATCCGTCCGGGTTATTATGACCTGGCAGCCACTGATACGGGGCGTATCGATGTCCGTTTCGACGATGCACAACTGACCTTCTCGGTGTTGCCCGGCCCCACCCTGCCGGAGGTGGTCAAACGGCTGCCGGCGCTGACAGGCTCTTCCTTCCTCCCGCCCAAATGGGCATTTAGGCCCCTGCGCTGGCGCGATGACCATACCAACCGGAAGAAATATTATAACGGCACCCGCGTGCGGGCTCCCTACAACTCGGAACTGGTAGAGGATATCCTGATGGCCCGGGCTTATGACATCCCCATCGGAGCATACTGGGTGGACCGTCCCTGGGCTGCCGGCTATCACGGCTATGGTGACCTGCGGTGGGACCCCGAACGTTTCCCGCAGGCACAGCAGATGATCGACTGGATCAACCACCGGGGCATGAAGTTTCTGGTATGGATCGCGCCGTGGGCCTGCGACAGCATGCTGCAGGAGGCCACCGCCAAAAATTATCTCATGCCCCTCCCCGCGCATAAAAAGCCCATCGACCACTGGATCATCAACTACTATGACCCGGCCGCCATGGCCTGGTGGGAGAAGATCCTGCAGCAGCGCCTGATCTCCATGGGCATTGCGGGGTTCAAGATGGACCGTTCGGAAGAGCTCATCACCCGCATCGACACCTGCGTGTTGCCCGACGGCCGCAAAGTGCACAACCTGCGCAACGACTACCCACGCCTCTATATTAAGGCCGCCCATGATGCTTTGCAGGAGAAGCGCGGGGACGATTTCCTGCCCATGCCGCGGGCCGGTTATACCGGCAGCCAGCAATACGGTGTCTTCTGGGGTGGCGATATCTCCGCCGGTCCCTACGGTCTGCGTACCGCCCTCATCGCCGTGCAGCGTTGCGCCTTCATGAACTTCCCCCTGTGGGGCTCTGACATTGGCGGTTACTGGAAACACCCGCTCTCACATATCAACGTGGCCCGCTGGCTGGCTTTCGGCGCCTTCACCCCCATCATGGAGGTGGGCCCCCTGGACAACCGGGCGCCATGGGACATGCCCTACAAACCGCATTACGACACCTCGCTGATCGCCGTTTACCGCACATACAGCATCATCCACGATGCAATGAAAGACTACTCCTATGCCATGGCCCGGAAAGCCTCGCAGGAGGGTATCCCCATCGTGCGGCCCCTCGCCCTGGCGTTCCCGGAGGACCAACAGGCTGCCGCACACTGGGATGAGTATATGTACGGGGACAACATCCTGGTAGGGATCATCTGGAAAAACGATCAGTTCTCCTTTGATATGTACCTGCCCGAAGGCCGGTGGACCGACTACTGGACCGGCAAAGAATACCAGGGCGGGCAGACCGTCCACCTCGATTGCCCGGAATATAAGATCCCCATCTTCCTGACCGGAGAGAACCGTCCTGCTCTGCCGGATCCCAACAAGCTGTACCGGGAGTCCTTGCAGAAGGCAGCAAAGAAACCGGATCTGGACAGGCTGCAGAGGGAGGAGTTCGGAGTAAGATGAGCCCGGGGAATGGAATGCGTGAAATAGAAGGCAGAAGGCAAAAGGCAGAAGTAATAAGGCATAAGTAATAAGGCATAAGTAAAAAGGGGTGCTAGGTGCTGGTTGCTAGGTGCTGGTTGCTAGGTGCTAGGTGCTGCCCGCCCGCCCGCCTGAACGAATTCATTCGGGCAGGGCTGACGCCGTTCGGACGGGATTGCTAGGTAAAACCACAAACTTTTAACTTTAGCGCACTTAAGGCACTTTTAACTTTTAACTTCCAACTCCACACTCCACACTCCAAACTTCCTATTCCCCGGATGCACATCCTTGCATACGAATAAAATTGTTACTTTTGGGTGTGCCGATCACGAAGGATCTCCGGCATGTCCGGATAGGATCCTAGGACCGGCATCATTGATCTTTCTGTCACTGTAAAAGAAATGCGATCCCCACGCTGCACTGTCCTCAGGATCTTCATGATCACCGCTTTGTTGTCGGTGATAACCGGAGGTGTTTCCTCTGCCCTGGAGAAGAGGAAAACCGTGACCTTCACCGTCATCGACGGGCTGCCCGTCAACATGGTGACCTGTTTTCTGCAGGACAGCCTCGGCTACAGCTGGGTGGGCACCAAAAACGGACTCGCAAGGTTTGACGGTTATTCCTTCTTCCAGTATGACAGTCTGCGGGGTCTGTACATCTTTTCCATGATCCTGGATGACCGGGATGACCTGTGGGTGAGCACCAACCACGGGGTTTACACCTACGACAGGCTGTCTGATAACTTCAAGCGTATTTTCAAAGGCTACACACACCATATAAAGTATTATGCCGGGAAGGTTTACTTCTTACTGGGTAAAAACCTTATGGAGATCACTGAGGGGGCTGCACCCCGGAGAGCGATCGACGAAAAGGTCAATGCTTATCTGGTAACTGAGGAGGGTCTCTGGTTTTCCTCCGGAGAGGGAGGGCTGAGGTTGTCCGGAAAGGACACAACACTGCTGGAAGGGAAAACGATCACGCTGCTCAGGGAGACAGACGGGATCCTGTTCGCAGCATCGAACAACGGATGGTTGTATGTCAGGAACCGGGAAACCAAAATGAAGATGATCCCTCTCAACAATCATGAGAAGATCCTGGATATTGAGAAAGTACATGATAATTACTGGATCGCCACCAATGGCAACGGAATATTCATCCTGGATAAGGATCTTAAGGTTAAAGACCATCTGTACAACAGGGTGGACCAAGCCTCGGCGATCCCCAGCAACAGCATCTACGATATTTTTGTCGCCGAGGATGATGCCATCTGGGTATCCTCCTTTGGCGCCGGGCTGGCCTGTCTGCTGCCGCAGAACATGTCCTTCGTGAACATCACTCCTCTCCCGGACAATAAGAATTCCCTGGTGGCCCGGGAAGGATACGCAGCCTATATTGACGGGGACAAATATCTGCTGGGGACCAATTACGGTTTTTCGGAATGGAACATGGCAACCAACAGTTTCCGGAACCACACCATCGAAGAACTGATGGCCGGGCTGCGGGGGACGAAGATACGTGGGATCACAAAAGACCGGCAGGGATATTACTGGATCGCCACCTACGACGGTCTGCTGGGAAAGTATTCTCCCGGTCTCCGGCTGCTGAAAGCCTATCATCCCGTAAGCAGGGACCCTGCCAGGAACCAGGAGATCGTGCAGTTGTTCAATATCGACGGAGAGAACCTGCTGATCGCTTCCAATATCCACGGAAAGAACCTGGTTTCTTTCAACACACGTACCGGCAGGGTGCGGGATGTTGCAGTTGACGAGAAACTGGCAAAAAGAAACCTGTGGCATGTCTCCTCCATACGGAGGAACCAGTCGGGACAGATCGTTGTACTGATCAACAGGCTTGGGTTGTACCAGTATCTTCCAAAAAGCAACAGGATGTACGAACTGTCTCCCGAGATCAACAGGAACCTGGAGGAAATAGTCCTGAACGATCTCTACCAGGACAAGCAGGGGAATTACTGGTTCGCCACAAAGGTTTTCGGGCTGGTGCAGATCTCGCCCAGAGGGAAAAAGATCAGTACCTGGAGCGGCGAGGACGGGCTCCCCACCAATACGATCCTGCGGATGGAGTCGCTGGATGACCGGTACCTGTGGATCAGCACCATTGACGGGTTGTGCAGGCTGGATATGGGGAGCGGCGGATTGCAGATCTTCGATTCGCGTCACGGTCTGTGCACCAATGAGTTCTCACCGCGATCCTCTCTCAAAACGCCTGACAACAGGCTGCTGTTCGGCTGTTCCGAAGGATTTGTGCTCGTCGATCCGAAGAAGATCTTTACAGATACCAAAAAAGCCCGGGTGGTGATCTCGGATATCATCTTCCAGAACACCAGCATCAAAAAGTTACCGGATGAGTCGTACCTCAGGGAACCGCTGGAAAAGACCCGGAAGCTCGTCCTGCCTTTCCGGAGGAATTCTTTCACCATCAAGTTCTTCACAAAAGACAACGATCTCCCGAAATACAACAACTTTGCCTACCGGCTGAAAGGACTGGAAGACAACTGGATCTACCTGGGGGAGACCAACCACACCACCTATACGAACCTCTCGCCGGGGACCTATGTGTTCGAGGTGAAGAGCACGAACAAAAGCAATGTATGGAACGATGATCCGACACGGCTCACGATCCGGATCCTGCCACCGTGGTACCTCACCTGGTGGGCTTTTACCTTTTATGTCCTGGCGATCCTGGCAGCATTCCTGTTTTTCTTTGATTACTATAAAAAACGGCTGCACTGGAAGATGGAGCTGAGCCTGGCAAAACACAAAGCCAGACAGGAACATGAAATGGCCGAGAAAAAGCTGACCTTCTTCACGAACATTGCCCACGACCTGAAGACCGTCGCAACGCTCATATCCGCCCCGATCGAAGACCTGCTTGCAAGGGGCAACCTGGATAAGGAGCAGGTCAGTAAGTTGAAGCTGGTCAGGAGGAATACGGAACGACTGTATAAGCTGAACAACGATCTGATCGAGTTCAG
>WFRO01000383.1 GCA_015486475.1 Bacteroidales bacterium | reverse complement strand
GGTTCCTGAGTAGCCGCAGGCGTATCGAAGGACGGTTCCTGAGTAGCCGCAGGCGTATCGAAGGACGGTTCCTGAGTAGCCGCAGGCGTATCGAAGGACTCATCGCTGACTTTTTCCACTTTTTCCACTTTTTCCACTCTTCGACCCTTGGACATTCGACCTTCGACGATCATCCTTCCTCCTTCCTTCTGCCTTAATATATAATCAAGACGCGCAAATGCGCGTCTCTACAATACCCTTCGCTCCCTACTCCCTACTCGTCCTTCCTTCTGCCTTATTACTTATTACTTTTGCCTTCTTACTTCACACATCTCACTCCTCCCCGGTCCATTTCCACGACACACTCGTTGCAGCGGTCGCAGGCGGTGCGGTCGATCTCGCCAGTGTGTAGTTTCAGCAGGAACTGCGGGTCGTGGATCAGGGGTCGGGCCAGGGCGATGAGGTCGAAGCCGGCATCCATGAGGCGGGAGATGTCCTCCCGGCCGTCCACCCCGCCCAGGTAAGCCAGGGGCATCTTCACCGACCGTCGTATCTGCAGGGCCTGGTCCAGGAAGAAGAGGGGTGTGAAAGGGTATTTTTTAACGATCAGCGGTCCGAAGAGGGCCATGGTGATCTTTTCGGCTGCATTCTCGCCGTTCTGTATCATGCCTTTCAGGGGCACCTCGCCGCGCATGAGGTAGAAAGGGGTCTTGCTGGTGAAGCCTCCTGTCAGCACGAGGGCATCGGCGCCCAGACGTTCCAGTTCCTGTGCCACGTAGCTGCTCTCTTCCACTGTCAACCCCCCGCGGAAGCCGTCGGACATGTTCAGCTTGACCAGCACGGCCAGGCGGTGGCCTACGCGCTCTTTCACACGCCGGAACACCTCCAGCGGGAAACGGGCCCTGTTGGCGATGGGTCCTCCGTACGCATCCTTCCGCCGGTTGGTGGCCGGGCTGAGGAACTGACTCAGCAGATAGCCGTGGCCCATGTGCACTTCCACGGCATCGTAGCCGGCCTCTGCCAGGCGCTCTGCAGCCAGGGCGAAATGTCCGGCCGTCCGCTCCATGTCGTCACGGTCCATCTCTTTGGAGAAAGGCAGGCCGTTGAGCAGACCGTACTGGTTGAGCAGGCGGCTGGGTCCCAGCGGCTTGCCGGCCTCTTTGTTCTTGGAGAAGAAACCACAATGGGTGAGCTGCATGGAGATCTTCCCGCCGGCGCGGTGCACGGCCTCTGCCACCCCTGCCAGGGCCGGCAGGGTACCTTCGTGGATGTACATCTGATTGTGGAAGGTACGGCCCTCCGGCGAAACCGCTCCGTAAGAGACCGTGGTCATGCCTACACCACCCTGCGCCAGGGCCGCATGATGGTCTGTGAGACCCTGTGTGGGTATGCCCTCTTCAAAAAATCCCTCGTAGGTGGCCGACTTGATGAAACGGTTTTTCAGCGTCAGCGGCCCGAGGGTGACAGGTTGAAATGCTCTTTCCATGCACATAAAAATAAAAAATCCTTTGTAAGGAAGGATAATTATAGGTAATAAAAGGCGGATATGATCCATCGGAAATTTGATTTTGACCGTATCACATGGAACTTTCTGTGCCGTGCTGCAGTACGGACAAGGCATCCTTGTCCCTAACTTTTCATATCTTTGTTAGGTCTGTGGATCCTGCTGAACCCATGAAAAAGAACCTTTTTTTTTGCCTTTCATTGTTGTTTCTGCCGCTTCTCGTTGCGGGGCAGGGAGATTTCCGGCATCTTACCATCCGGGAAGGGCTGAGTTCCAACCGGTCCTACCGTGCGGTGCAGGACAGCACCGGCTTTGTCTGGATCACCACCGACGAAGGTGTGGACCGTTATGACGGGCGCAGTGTTGTACATTATCCTCTGGAGAAATATGAGGAGTCGGCCGGTATGGGTTATCAGTTCAACCGTATCTTTATCGACGGGAAAGACCGGATATATGTGCTCACCAACCGTTGCTATGCGTATCGTCTGGACCGTCGCACCGACCGTTTCATCCTTCTTCCGGCTTTTGAAAAATATTATGGAAAGTATGTTGTGGCTGCTGCCGTGGATCCTTCTGGACGGATGCTGGTAAGTACGTCCAGCAACATGCTGGTATATGAAAAGGATCAGGTGCAGGAAATGGATGTTCCCGGGATCCATGAAAATGTGTTTTGCATCCATCCTGTGGAGGGAGGTTACCTGCTGGGTTGCAGGAACAGTCTTTTCCGGCTGTCCGCCTCCCTGGACAGTATCTCCCCGCTGGTCCGGGAGATCCTTCCCGGCAGCAGGGATGTTATCTGCGATGATCTGTATGTGGATGCACAGCGTGACCGTATCTGGCTGGGTACAAAAAATGCCGGATTGTTGTGGTTTGAGCCGGGCGATTCCGTCTGCCGTGAGGCAGGGGATAACGGTCAGATGAAAGAGTTCCCCATCTGGGACCTGCAGCCCCAGGATGAGAACACGTTGCTGGCAGGCACCGACGGCGCCGGTCTTTTCAGGTATGACCTGGAGCAGGAACGGGTGACCGGGCGGTACAGATATGATCCGGACCGGGAGGAAGGGCTTACCTCCAATGTCATCCATGGTATTCTCCGCACGGATCAGGGCCTGTTTTTCATGACCACCGACATCGGCGGGGTGAATATCCTGAACCCTTACAGGCTCGGCTTTGTCTCCCTTGTCAGGGAGAAAGGGAATCCCAATTCCCTGCGCAACAATGTGATCCATGCCATCGATGAGGTTGAGCCGGGTGTGATCGCTTTTGGCACCGACCGGGGCGTTTCTCTGTGGTACCGGAAAGAGAACAGATGGGTACCGCTGGAGAAAGAGGGGAGCGGGGGTAAGAACCAGGTCGCTACGGCCATCACCCATGCTTCGGACGGCACTTTTTGGGTGGCATATTTCATCCGGCGTATGAAGGTATACCATGCCTCGTCGGTCTATGACCATCTGCCTGATGATCTGGCCGACTGCCGCAACAGCAAAGCGCTTTATTTTGATGATGAGACCTCCACGCTCTGGTCGGACAAATCAAGACCACAGGTGAAGCTGATCTCCTATGACTACCGTTCCCATACCGTCACACGGTACACCCTGCCACCGGTGACCGCTCTGGAGGGATACGGGGAAAAAGTGCTGGCCGGGACGACCGGCGGACTCTTTTTCATTGACAAAAGAACACATGATCTCAAACGTTTCGGCCGTCTTCACGGACATCTGCAACGGATCACCTGCCTGGCCACCGGTCCTTCCGGCACCATCTGGACCGGCAGCGACGGGGGCGGGGTGGCCTGTCTGTACCCTGGCGGTGACAGTATACGGGTATATGACCACACCCGGGGACTGGCCTCCGACCGGGTGCTGACGATGGAGACCGACAGCCTGGGCCGTCTGTGGGCTCTCACGGAAACAGGCCTCTCACGGATAGATCCCACAACGGGCGAGATCATCAGCTACTTTGTCTCCGACGGTATCACGCCGGGAGATTTCAAGTATAGTGCTTCCTGCCGTACCTCGGCGGGGGAGATCATCATCGGCGGGACAAACGGAGCCACGCTGTTCAACCCGATTACACTTGGTAAACCGAAAATACAGAACCGGTTGGTCTTTACCGACCTTTATGTGAACCAGAAAAAGATCTCCGGCGGGAGCAAGCCCCTCCCCGGTGAGATGCTGGACCGCACAGACAGGATCATCCTGATGTATAACGAAAACGCTTTCTCCATCGGTTTCAGCAATATCGACTTCCTCCATCCGGAACAAGCCCGGTTTTCCTGGAAGCTGGAAGGGATCGATGAGGAGTGGTCACCCCCCGCTACTGCCAACAGAGCTGTTTATACCAATATCCCTCCGGGGAAATATGTCTTCCGTGTGAAGCTGGTCTCTCCCTTCTTTACGGGAAAGAACATCCCGGAACGCAGCCTTTATATCCATATCCGGCCACCTTTCTGGAAAACACCCCTGGCATTTGTTCTCTATGTCCTGGTTATTTTATTCCTCGTGCTTCTTGTTCTTTATTACAACAAGCTGATGCATGATGTCAGGAGCACCCGTGAAAAATTGCGGTATATTGCCAATATGGCCCATGAGATCAAGACCCCGCTCACGCTGATACGCGCACCCATCAGTGATCTGATGCGGCAGACGAAGGATGAGCGGGAGACCGAGAAGCTGAGCCTGGCCATGAACAATGTAGAGCGTTTACAGAAAAAGATCAGCCAGTTCCTCGACTTCAGAAGGATAGAAAAACCCGGCAATATCCATCCTGAGAAGATCGAGCTGGTGAACTTTGTGCGGAAGAAGATCTTTGCCTTTGATCTGGTAGCCCGGAAAAAGGATGTAAAGATCCATTTTGAAGCACCCCCCGGAGATATGGAAGTATATTGTGATCCGGACCTGCTGGACAGGATCCTCAGTAACCTGCTCTCCAATGCAGTGAAGTATAACATACCGGGAGGTTTTGTCAACGTGCGTTTGCAGAGGGAGGAGTCCTGGTGGGTACTGACCGTTACTGACTCGGGCATAGGGATCCCGCGGAAAGAGCAGAAAAGGATCTTCCGTCCTTTCTTCCGGGCAGGCAACGCAGTGGGAAAGGGGATCCCCGGCAGCGGAGTGGGTCTGGCCCTGGTGTATGATATGGTGAAAGCGCTGAAAGGTACCATTGCGTTTACGAGCAGCGAGGGGAAAGGCGCCACCTTTGTCATAAAACTGCCGGTGGGACAACCCGGAAAATATGATGATGACTTTGACCGGCCATCCCCGGGGAAAGAGGAAGGCCGGGAGGAAAGTGGTGCTGCGCCGGAGGGTTCCTTCCATATCCTGATCGTCGAAGATGATACGGAGCTGCGGGAGTATATGCAGAAAGAGATGAGCCGGCATTACCGGGTTACGGTGGCATCCGACGGCCAGGAGGCCCTTCAGAAAGTGCAGAAGGAACTCCCGGACCTGGTGCTGGCCGATGTGGCCATGCCCGGCATGAACGGCCGGCAGCTCTGCCTCAGCATCAAATCCGATCCTGCCACTTCCCACATTCCCGTGATCCTTCTCTCAGGTCTTGACTCAAAGGAACATATCCTGAAAGGCCTGGAAGCCGGTGCCGATGACTATATCACCAAACCTTTTGATCCGTCCATCCTCATCGCCCGGATCAGCAGTCTCATCAACAACCGGAAGAAGTTGCGGGAGAAACTGCTGGATCCTGATGCGGGGTACAATGACGCCGATATCCGTAGTGACCTCGACCGGGATTTTGTGCGGAAGATCACCCGGGTCATCGAGGAGAACCTTGACGATCCGGAACTGTCGGTAAGGATGTTGTACACCCGGGCTGGCATGAGCCGCACGGCTTTCTACCATAAGCTGCATTCGCTCATAGACCTTTCACCGGCAGAGTTCATACGCACTATACGGCTGAACAAGGCACGGGAGCTGTTGAGAAGCGGGAAATACAATGTGAGTGAGGTGGCCTACATGTGCGGTTTTTCCGATGCCAAATATTTCAGTACGGCATTCAAAAAGCAGTTCGGACGATCCCCTTCTTC
>WFRO01000382.1 GCA_015486475.1 Bacteroidales bacterium | reverse complement strand
TTATTCCACTATTCCATCATTCCCTCATTCCTTTTCCCTGTTCCCCTGGTATCTGTTTCCGTTTTTTTATGCAATTTTGCCCTATGCCCTTACTCCGTCATCATATATGGAACCACAGGAACCTCTACCTGGGCTCCCTGGCCCTGCTGGCTCTCTCCCTGCCCGTATCCCCTTTCGGCATCAGCCTGGCTACCTTCCTCCTGCTGGGAAACTGGCTTCTCGAAGGGGATTTCCGCCGCAAGAAAGAGGTCCTGCAGCACCGTTCCTCCCTGTGGATCTTTGTCAGCATCTTTTTCCTCTGCCTTATCGGTATGACCTACACCTCCAACCTGCATTACGGCTGGCACGATATCGTCATAAAGGTTCCCCTGCTCATCCTACCTCTCATCATAGGCACCTCGCAGCCTCTCTCTCCCAAAGAGTTCCGTGTGATCCTGGCCGCCCTCCTGGCGGGTCTCTGGATCGCCTCCCTCACCGGCATAGCGGTGCTCCTCGGCTGGACCCACACTGAGATACACAGTATCCGCGACATCTCGGTCTTCATCTCCCACATACGCCTCTCCCTCATCACCGGCGTGACCCTGCAGGTGGTGGTTTACCTGCTCATCTACGAAAAAAAACTGTCCCGGACGGAGAGATGGGTCTACCTGGTCTCCCTCGTCTGGCTGGCAGCCTTCCTCTTCATCCTGAAAAGTCTCACCGGGTTCCTCATGCTGGGCCTCCTGCTGATCACCACCTTTATCTTGCTGGTACGGACGATCCGCACTTTCATGCTGCGGTATTTCATCATCATCATGGGTGTCACGGTGGTGCTGCTGGCCGCTGCCTGGCTCTCCCGGGCCACCACCCGCTACCACACCCACGATCCCCTGCCCGACCCGCAGAAGATGGGAACGACCGCCAACGGCCGGCCTTATGATCATCCCCGGAACCTGGTCGATATGGAGAACGGTCATTATGTGTGGCTCTATGTCTGTGAAGATGAGCTCCGGCGGTCCTGGAACGACGCCAGCGACCTGGATTACGACGGGCGCGACCTGCAGGGACAGCGCCTGAGCACCACTATCATCCGGTACATGACCTCCCGGAACCTGCGCAAGGACTCCCTGGGATTCTCCCGGATGACCCCCGGAGACATCCGGAACGTGGAGAACGGCATGAGCAACTACCTCTTCGCCCACCGTTTTTCCCTCTATCCCTATTTTTACGTGCTGATGTGGGAAAAAGATCATTACCGGAAAGAGCTGTCGGGGCACTCCCACACCCAGCGGCTGGCATATATGCGTGTGGGCTGGCAGATCGCCCGCGATCATTTCTGGTGGGGCGTGGGCAACGGCGACGTGCCGGATGCTTACAGGGCCTATTATAATAAAGGTAACACAAAACTCTCCCCACGATGGCAACTGCGGGCCCACAACCAGTACCTCACCTACTGGATCACCTATGGCATCTTCGGAGCTCTCTGGTTCCTCATCGCTTTCTTCCTGCCCTTTTTCATGGAAAAGAAACAAACCTCCTTTTTCGCCCTGATTTTTATTATCATTGCAGCCCTTTCCATGTTGTACGAAGACACCCTCGAGACGCAGGCGGGCGTATACTTCGTCGCCTTCTTCTATGCGGTGTTCATCTTCGGCATGGAAAAGATAACCGAGGACAAAGAAACAGTTACATCTCATGAACGGTACAGACAAACAGGATGAAAGCTTCCTGCGGGAGGCGATCCGTGAAGCGGAGAAAAGTGTGGCCAATGGCGGAGGCCCTTTCGGGGCGGTGCTGGTCAGGGAGGGGGAGATCATCGCCCGGGCCGGTAACAGTGTCACCACCAACAACGACCCTACGGCCCACGCTGAGGTGAATGTCATCCGCGAGGGAGGACGCCGGCTGCATACTTTCGATCTGAGCGGCACGGTCATCTATGCCTCTGCCGAGCCCTGCCCCATGTGCCTGGGAGCTATCTACTGGGCCAACATCGACCGGGTGGTCTTCGCCGCCTCACGCGATGAGGCCGCCGGCGCCGGCTTCCGCGATGCCATGATCTACACCGAGCTGGCTCTGCCACCGGACCAGCGCCACCTGCCCCACTGCCACCTGCCCCTGCAGGAACGGCTTAACCCTTTCCGGGAATGGGAGGAGAAGAGCGATAAAACACCATACTGAATATTGAATATCGAACACCGAATGGCGAATATCGATTGGAGAATGGCGAATGAATAAATACGAGCTATGAGAGATGAGAGATGAGCTCCGCTAATCCCGATAGCTATCGGGATCGGCGGACGAGGGATGAGAAATGAGTAGGGAGTAAGGAGTAAGGAGCGGTGAAGCGATGAAGAGATAAGGCGATGAAGCGAAATAAATATTTTCAATCATTCACGCATTCACGCATTCATGCATTCTTCTTATCGAGACGAGGCATTGCCCGGACTTGAATATCTTTGTTACATTGACTCCGTCGAGCTCGTCACTGCTGCTAACCAGTTCTTTTGGTTTA
>WFRO01000381.1 GCA_015486475.1 Bacteroidales bacterium | reverse complement strand
GTGGATCCTTTCGCCCCGGTGGATTTTTTCTTGCGGTGAAAAATGGCAGCGTAAAACCAGAGATGCCAGCCGAGATGAAAGATGCCGATCAGGGTCATGGCTATGCCCGTATCCACATGGATCAGCATCCAGGTATCCTCCCCCGCCAGGGTGAATTTATAATTTACCTGCAGGGTGAGCAGCATGCCGATCAGGGCCGTGGTCAGGAAGTTGAGCAACAGCAGCACATTCCAGAAACGCCGGTGGGCTGCCAGCCTGAAAATGCCCAGGCGCATGCCGGCCAGACTGAACAGATAAGCCACGATCAGTCCGATGGTGATGGGCCATATATGATAGGTGCCCGTCATCTGTTCACGCCCATCTCCTTCTCAGAGAAGACGATCGCCTGGTAGGTATAGAGCTCGGCATCTTTCCATCCGTCCCATCCGATGCCGGCCTTATCGCGGGCACAATGGCCCAGGAATTCTTCTTTGGTCCAGTGGGTGTCGTCGGCTACCTGCGGGAGGAAGGTGCCTGACCGTCCGTTTTTCACCATGTAGATGCCGTCGCGGCCCAGCTTGAACTCTTTGATGGAATGGATCCTTTTCAGGGGTGTGAGGACGGAGATCTCTACGTCGAGGTCATCCACCTCTCCCGGTGTGACAGGCGGGAAACGGTAGTCCTGCAAAGCTGCTGCCACGGCCATGTCCCGCACCACGAGGTAGAGCGGCTCGTCAGGCAGGAAACGCCCTATGCATCCGCGCAGTTGCCCGTCTTGGGTGTGGAGGGTCACAAAAGCCCCCGCAGGCCGCAGCAGGTTCTCCGAAAAACCGGTCGTGTCGATCTCCGGCAAATGGCCGTGCTTCACCCGTTCTTCGAGGGTCTGCCGTGCCACATGCAACAGGTCCAGCTTGTCTTTCCGGGTCAGGTAATCTCCTTCTTCGGGCGGATCTCCTCCCTGCCGGGTGACGATCACCGAGCCATAGCCCACCACGCGCTGGTGGTCGCCATACGGAGTGTCGCCGGAGTTCATGTACAGCACTTTCTGATAATGAATGTCTTTTTCTCCTTCTGTGATATCCATCAGTGCAAGTACGCCCGGCCATCCGCACATGCTGGTGAGGAGGTTGGGATATCCCCGCTCCTCATTGTCGCGCAGCGCCTGCAGCAGACGGGAGGGCTTGCCGCTGACCACCGCTTCGAGGGTGTGCTCATCGGCTGTCCTGGCATGATCATAGGTGGGATAGTGGGACAGATCGGTGCTGATGACAAAGAGGTTGCCGGGCTTGAAATAGGGTTTCAGCGCCTTGGCGATCTTGCGGGCCATCGCCGGGTCCTGGGTCCCCAGGATGATGGGAACGATCGTGAAATCCTTCTTCAGCCAGTACTGCAGGAAAGGTAGTTGCACCTCCAGCGAGTGCTCACGACTGTGGGCCGACGGTTCGAACTCGAAAAAGCTGTATTCCCCGATCAGCTTGTCCGCAAGTTCCATATCCACCTTCACCTCTCCCAGGGGCGTCTCGTAGTTGCCTGCATTGTAAATGGAGGCACCGTGCAGATGGACATAATGACTGGTGCCGATCAGGAAGATCCGGTCATACGTCTTGTCACGGGGCAGTTGCTTGTAAGAGGCGGCTGCCACCTGTCCGGAAAAAACATATCCGGCGTGGGGTGAGATCACGGCTGCTATCTCACCAGTGTGTTCAGCGACGGGTGCTTTGTCAAAAAAGGTCTTCAGCATCGCTGTCAATTCGGCAGGGTCGGCCGGATAGAAACTCCCGGCCACCGCCGGCTGTCTGTTATGCAGGGCTGTTGCTTTCATTTTGGTCCGGTTTTGAGAATTACACGATACCACACTCATTACCTGGATCAGCAGAAAAAGCGATATTTTTAAGAAATTGCTCATGATCCCGGTGTTTTTTTGCCAACTAATAAAATTACAAAAAAATCACGCAAATTGTTCTCTAACCAGAATCCTCAAAATTTTTGCCAATGGATAAGTCGAAAAGTATGAAAAGTATGAAGAGTGGGAAGAGTTGATGAGTTGATGGGTTGAAAAGTTGAAAAGTTGCCGGATGATCGGCATATGCTGACAACGCCAACTCGATACCCGATACAATAAACTCGCAACATCTTATCCCTCTAATACAGTTACAACGATATTCCGCTGGCTTCTCGGGCCGTCGAACTCGCAGAAGAAGATATTCTGCCAGGTGGAGAGGCCCAGCTCACCGTCGATGAGGGGGATGGTCTCCTGGGGGCCCACGAGACCGGCTTTGAGATGGGCATCGCCGTTGTTGTCCTGGCGGTCATGCTCCCAGACGCCGGCAGGGATAAGACGGCGGAGCAGGGTGATCACATCATTCTGAACGGAGCGGTCCCAGTTTTCCTGCACCATGATGGCCGCGGTGGCACCCTGGGCATAAACATTCACCAGTCCGTTGCGGATGCCGGAGGAAGCTGCGATCGATCTCACTTCGGGGGTGATGTCCACCAGGTCGTTGTGGGCATGTGTGTTTATTTGTATTATCTGTCGCATTTGCTTAAATTTAAAGGTTGGTATTTCAAAGTTAATAAGTCTGGTGATATGTCACCTAATTATGACGCATCGAATACACTTTTTACCCTTCGCGCCCCCTCGGTCCCTTGTCACCTCCGCCGTGGCTACGGTGCCCGATGAAAGGGGAAGTCCGCCCACAGATCAATAGCCAACGTGGGTGAGGGTTCCCCCTTCAGGGGGTCAGGGGGGCGGGCAGGCTATGTAATGCGTCGTTTTAAGTTTGACTTAACTCTCGCGCCGTACGCAAAATTTGAGGACAAGGAAATGATACACAAGGAATTCACGATGAGGAGCGTAGATGGTCTGAACCTGTTTGGCCAGTACTGGGCTCCGGAAGAAAAGACCGGGGCGGTACTGTGCCTGGTACATGGCCACGGTGAACATTCTACGCGCTACGAGCCGTGGGCAGAACGTTTTGCTGCCAAAGGGGTGGCGACCGTCACCTTCGACCTGCGGGGACATGGCAAGTCGGAAGGGAAAAGAGGGTATTCTCCTTCCTATGTCAGACTGATGGAGGACAT
>WFRO01000380.1 GCA_015486475.1 Bacteroidales bacterium | reverse complement strand
TGACCCTCACATCCTGAGGACGTGCCGCCGGCGATACCTTGCCCGTGGATGTCTTTATAAAATCGGCTCCGGCAGCCATGGCCGTCACAGCTGCCCGGTGCACCATCTCAGGAGCATCCAGCACCCCCGATTCCAGGATCACCTTCAGATGACCCCGGCTTCCGGTCACCTCACGTATGGCCCTCACTTCCTCCCAGGCTTCACCTATTTTCCCTGTCAGGATCTTCCCCACCGGGATCACAATATCTATCTCTGTAGCTCCGTGGTCCAGCGCCATCTCCGTTTCATGTATCTTCACCTCCCGATAGGTCTGGGCTGCCGGAAATCCTCCCGATACAGATACGATCTGCACACCTTCTGCCTTCAGGGTATCCCTGACCACGGGAATGAACACCGGATAAACACAAACTCCCGCCACCTGGCCTGCCTCCGGATATCTGAGCAGCAGATCGTTCACCTTCCGGCACATATCCGCCACTTTTTCGTCCGTATCTTTCACATCCAGGGTGGTCAGATCAATGTTCCCCATGATCCGTCGCAGGGTATCCGCAGAAGGTTCCGGCACAACGACATGATCTTCCGGGACCCGGGCATCTTCTTCCCGGTATGGGATCTGCTGCAACAACGCTTCCGGTTTTTCCATGATCTTATTTTTTCAGTTTAGGATTGTTTTTATGCCGCAGGGCATCCCTTTCGCTTTTTTTGCGGAGGGTGTTGCGAAAAGCTTCCGTCAGGTCCACCCCTGTCTGGTTGGCCAGGCATATCAGCACGAACAGCACATCCGCCAGCTCCTCTCCCAGCTCTCTGGCCTGATCTTTCTCTCTGGAGGATTGCTCCCCGTAGATGCGGGCGATCACACGGGCCACCTCACCCACCTCTTCGGTGAGCAGGGCCATATTGGTGAGTTCGTCAAAATATCTTACCCCGTAGGCATGTATCCACTCATCCACTGCTTTCTGGGCCTCTGTCAGTGTCATGATCACTCCTTTCTTTTGGTATCTATCAGGATCGTCACGGGTCCGTCATTGACCAGGGAAACTTCCATCCTGGCCCCGAAAACACCGGACCTGACGCGCCCGTCGATCTGTTTCTGCAGTTTCTTTAAAAAATCTTCATACAACGGGATGGCTGTCTCAGGAGGTGCTGCCCGCACATAGGAGGGACGGTTCCCTTTTTTTGTTTTGGCATGCAGGGTGAACTGGCTCACCACCAGAATATCCCCTCCCGTTTCATTCACCGAAAGGTTCATCACACCCTGCTCATCATTGAAGATACGCAGCTGGCTGATCTTGCGCGTCAGCCAAATTACATCTTCTTCCGTATCTTCCTGTTCGATACCGAGCAGGACGAGCATTCCCTCTCCGACCGAAGCATGCTCTTTCCCTTCGATCTTTACGGAAGCTCCCGTAACCCTCTGTATTACTACTCTCATATCGCTGCAAAAAAAAGACCTGTAGCAAAGATACTACAAGTCTTTTCAAATCCTGATAAATTGTTTGTATTTACAATTCTGATGCCATCAGCAGGAACGGCTTCATCTCAAAGCTGTGATAATAAGGACGCAGTCTTTCCGTGTTGTAATACTCCTGGACGTTCACCACTTTTTTCCGGCTGGTGACCACCTCCAGAGGCACATCATCATAGCGTCCGTTCTTCAGTACGACAAGCCGGCCATGGATCTTCGAGAGGATCAGGTCGAGGGCCAGGTTACCATAGGCCATGGGGACGATGGAGTCGATGGCATCCGGATCGCCGCCGCGCACGAGATAGCCCAGCTTCTGGTTGATGATGTTGATGGCCTTGCCGTGGTTATACTTGGCCGTTCTGACCTTTATCTCCCGGGAGACCAGATCGCCGATCCCTCCCAGTTTGGCATGGCCGTAAGCATCTTTCTCCTGACTTTCAAAGATCATCTCACCTCCCTTATACATAGCTCCTTCGGAGATAAGCACCACCGAATAACGGCTGGGATTGTGGTTCCGGTCTTCTACCAGCAGCCTGGTCAGATGGTCAATATCGAACTTATATTCCGGGATCACGCACCTGTTGGCGGCACCTGCCATGGTAGGCAGCATGGCCGTAAATCCGGCATAACGCCCGAAGACCTCCATCACCAGGATCCGCTCGTGCGACCCGGCCGAAGTACGCAGGCTGTTGGCCATGGAAATGGTCCGTGTCACACACGTACTGAAGCCGATACAATAGTCGGTGCCGGGAACATCGTTGTCCATCGTCTTGGGGATCGCCACCACCTTGACCCCTTCCTGATAGAGACGCACGCCATAGCTGAGCGTATCATCCCCCCCGATGGGTATGAGAAAATCAACCCCCAGCCACTCCAGGTTCTTCAGGATCTCCGGCGTCAGATCATTCACGTCATCCTTGTACTGGTCCTGCAGATGCCTGGGAACATCCTCTTTGCGCATATGACTGGGCCTCGTTCTGGAGGTATGCAGGAAGGTCCCGCCCGTACGGCCGGCCTTGTTGACAATATCGTCGGTCAGAACAATAAAATTGTTACTGTTATCCGCTTTGGGATCCCTGATGATCTCGGTAATACCGGCCCATCCCCTGCGCAGACCGATCACTTTGTATCCCTCCCGGTTGGCACGGATCGTTACCGCACGTATGGCCGGATTGAGCCCCGGAACATCGCCGCCGCCTGTCAGGATCGCAATAACCCCTTTGTACTTTTTAACATTTGCCATTTTTATTCTTTTTTATTCAACATCATTCAAAACCCGGCCAAATTAATAAAACTTTATTTTTATTCGCTCATCATTCTCATATTTTTGTATCACCTTAGGATGTTTTCTGTTCATCATAATTCCTTTTATGAAGATCTGCCTGGCATATCTGCTTCCACTGCTCCTCTCAGGGATCCTGTTCCCGGCAACGGGATCATGCCAGGAAAAATTCACCCTGAGCGGTTATGTGCGGGACAAAGATAACGGGGAAGAGCTGATCGGGGCAACGATATACGCCGAAGAGCTGAGCCAGGGCACCGCCACCAACCGTTACGGATTTTATTCGCTGACCCTCCCCGCCGGCACCTATACCATCATGTGGCAATACCTGGGATATGAACCCCTGCAGGAAAAGATCGTCCTGAACAAAAATATCCGGAAAGATGTGGAACTGACGCTGCAGGAAAAGAACATTCAGGAGGTCATCGTAAAAAAGGAGAATCCCGACCAGCTGCTTCGTTCCACTGAAATGGGTATGGAAAGGATCTCCGCCCAGGAGATAAAAAAGCTGCCTGTCCTCATGGGAGAGCAGGATATCCTGAAAAGTATCCAGCTGCTGCCCGGCATCAGCGCCGTGAACGAGGGCAGCAGCGGCCTTTACGTCCGTGGCGGCAATGCCAGCCAGAACCTTATCCTGCTGGATGAAGCTCCCGTCTACAATGCCTCCCACCTGCTGGGTTTCTTCTCCATATTCAACTCCGATGCGATCAACAGCGTAAAGATCATGAAAGGATTCGTACCCCCCTCCTACGGAGGACGATTATCCTCGGTGCTGGATGTCAAGATGAAAGAGGGGAACAATAAAAAATTTTCCGGTTCCGGGGGTCTGGGCCTCGTTTCGTCCCGTTTGCTGCTGGAAGGACCCTATGCCAAACAGCGGGGCTCTTTCATGGTGGCCGGACGCAGGACCTATGCCGATCTTTTCGTGAAAATGGTCCCGGATACCAATATCAACCGGAATTCCCTCTATTTCTATGATTTTAATGCCAAGGCCAACTACAGGATCGGCAAAAAGGACCGCGTCTACCTGTCCGGATATTTCGGGAGAGACGTTTTTAAGTTCCGGGACCTTTTCGGGGTCGACTGGGGCAACCAGACCGTGACCGCCCGTTGGAACCATCTGTTCTCTGACCGTCTTTTTCTGAACAGCTCACTGATCTACAGCAACTACAATTACAATTTCAACCTCAAGAACGGAGACGCCAGCTTCGCTCTTCACTCTTATATCCGCAACCTGAACTGGAAAGAAGATCTCCAGTTCTATGCTTCCGGCCGTTCCACTTTCCGTTTCGGACTGAAAAGCAATTACCATCTTTTCCTGCCCGGCAAGGCAGCATCTACAGGCGACTTTCCGGTCAATGACGTGCAAATGGAAAAAAGACATGCCTGGGAAAACGCCGTGTACCTCTCCCACGAATGGAAAGCCACTTCGGATATCTCTGTCCGCTATGGTCTTCGTTTCGCTACCTTTACCCTGCTGGGGCCTTTGCATGTATATTCGTTCGATACGCTCGGGAACACCATCGACACCACATGGTATCCTCGCAACAAAAATATCATTACCTATCCTGTACTGGATCCCCGTTTTCTTATAAATATCCGCACATCTCCCACTTCTTCCCTGAAATTCTCGTTTACCGGCATGCACCAGTTCCTGCATCTACTCTCCAATACCACTTCGGGCACCCCCCTCGATCTGTGGATCCCCAGCTCTCCCCATGTGAAACCGGAGACCTCCCTGCAGGTCTCCGGAGGGTATTTCTTTTTACTGCATCAGGCTATGTTCGAAGCTTCCGTTGAAGTATATTACAAAAAGATGAAGCATCAGATCGATTACAAGAACGGTGCGAATATCTTTTTGAATGAAGAGGTGGAATCCCAGCTTGTTTTCGGCAGGGGGGAAGCTTACGGAGCAGAGTTCCTCCTCCGGAAAAACAAAGGACGTCTCCATGGCTGGATCTCCTATACCCTGTCCCGTTCTCTCCGTCATTTCCCGGACATCAACAATGGAAAGACTTACCCTGCCAAACAAGACCGCATCCACGACCTTGCCCTCGTCGGGATATTTGACCTGAACAGGAGATGGAGCTTTTCAGCCACGTGGGTCTACTATACCGGCAATGCCGTGACCTTCCCCAGTGGGAAGTATGTTTTTGAGAACACCTATATCAACTATTTTACCGAACGAAACGGTTACCGCATGCCTCCCTATCACCGGCTGGACCTGAATGCCTCGTTGGGACCCAAAAAGAAAAGGAAGTGGCAGTCATCCTGGGATTTTTCGATCTACAACGTATACGCCAGAAAAAATGCTTATTCCATCACGTTCCGCACGAAAGAGGATGAACCGAAGATCACCGAAGCAGTAAAGCTATATCTTTTCTCCATCGTGCCGACGGTTACGTATAATTTTAAATTCTGATCATGAAGAAGATCACCGCCATATTGTTCTTTATCCTTCTGTTCACATCCTGTGAAGAGGTGATCTATGTTCCCCTGAATTCAGCCGACCCGGCCATCGTCATCGAAGGACAGGTCACCAATTATCCCGGACCCTACAAGGTCAGGATCACCACCACCACCGATTTTTATGATCCTTCAAAAGTACCTCCGGTGGATAACGCCATCGTTTATGTGGAAGATGATCTCGGACACAACTGGTATTTTACGGAGCAGAGACCCGGGTATTACAATAATGATCAGTTCACAGGCGAACCGGGCAGAACGTATTCTTTAGATGTAAAAGTAAAGGACAACTTTTACCACGCCACCAGCTACATGCCTCCTCCGGTACCCATCGACTCCCTCGACCAGGGGTATTTTGCCGGCACCCGTTTTGCCGATGCAGGTTATTACATCATTCTCTATTTCACCGATCCTCCCGACACGACCAACTATTATCGCATCCGCTTATACAAAGGGGACCAGGCAGGCACGGTGATCTATGTCCTGGATGACCAGCTTATGGACGGGAACCCGGTCAATCTCCTGCTTTTCGGCAGTGCCTACGAGGCGGGAGACACGGCTGTCGTGGAACTGCAAAGCATTGATGAAAAAGTCTACCGGTTCCTGCTCACCCTCTCCAATGTGAATGCCAGCAGCCCTTCGGGACCGGAATACACCCCGGCCAATCCGGAAACGAACCTCTCGGGAGGGGCTTTGGGATATTTCGGGGCTGTCTCTCTCTCCCGCGATACGATCGTTCTCACCCATTCAAAATGATCAGGAACAGAATGTTGATAATGCTACCAGGTAAGAAGTTTGGAGGGTGGAGGGTGGAGTTAGGAGTGCCTGGAGGTTGAAGTACTTGGAGTGCCTAAAGTGCGCTAAAGTGCCTAAAGTTGAAAGTTATGAATTCAGAGTTATTGGCATCATCGCATCATCCTTTGTCCTCACGCTGTCGCTGAAGCTGGTTCCTGAGTAGCCGAAGGCGTACCGAAGGAGGTTCCTGAGTAGCCGAAGGCGTTTTTATGATTGTGTCGGGGCCAGGATGAATATTTTCAGCTATGGGGATGGTAATATTTTTTCATCACCTCGGGGATAAGCTTTTGGATATTTTCTATGCGGGTCTGATCGGAGGGGTGGGTGCTCAGGATCTCCGGAGGCTTGGCACCTCCCATGGCGGCCATGCGCTCCCAGAATTGCAGGGCTGCATGCGGATCGTAACCGGCCATGGCCATGAAGATCAGGCCCAGATGATCGGCCTCACTCTCCTGCAGGCGGCTGTAAGGCAGTAACACACCGTACTGCGCTCCCACGCCGTAAGCCATCATCCACAGCTGTTGTGTCTCCTGGGGTTTCTTATGCAAAGCTTCCGAAAGAGCCATCCCTCCCAGCTGCGCTACCAGCTGCTGGCTCATCCGCTCGTTCCCGTGGTGGGCTATGGCATGGGAAATCTCATGGCCCAGCACCACTGCCAGCCCTGTATCATTTTGTGCCACAGGTAACAGGCCCGTATAAACCACCACCTTACCCCCCGGCATACACCAGGCATTGACCTCGGGACTCTCCACCAGATTGAACTCCCAATGATAATCTTTCAGGCGGTCACTCATGCCTTTGTCACGAAAATACTCCTCCACAGCTGCTGCGATATTTTTACCCACCCGCTGCACCATGGCGGTCTCCGCTTTGTTGTCACTCAGCTTGTGTTCCTTCAGAAAATCACCATACTGGGTCAGGCTCATGCTGATCATCTCCGACTCGGGAATAAGGTTCAGCTGTTTTCTTCCTGTGATCTCAACCGTGCTGCACTCCTGAAAAAGTATGCCGGCAGAAAAAAGCAAGGCCATTAATATGATCAATTTTGTTTTCATGATCCATTCTGTTTTGTTATTCTCCCAAAAATAAACAATTATAAGAAAGGGCACATTTCTGTGCCCTTTTCCCCTGATCTGTCCTTTTATTTTTTCTTTTTTACCCTTTCGGCAGTAAGGTCCAGGGTTCCTTCGGAATAGCTTACCTTCCCTGTGATCTTGTCTTTCTCCAATTTGCCCTTGAAATAGACCACATCCCCTTCCACATAGGCCTTGAAAGTGATCATATCTCCGGTCACCTTGAAATCCTGGGTTTCCATCTTATAATACTCGCTGTAAACGATCTCAGCTTTGTATTTACCGTCCACCTTCTTGATCACAAGATCTCCCGTACTGTACTCATAAGGTGCATCCGGGGCATTGAAATGCCAGGTCCCCACAGGGTCCACCTTCTTTTCTTCCCCGAACGCTATTCCACTGCTCAGGATGATGGCAAAAGCAGCCACAAAAACTTTCAACATTGTTTTTTTCATTTTGATAAAATTTAAAATTAGTGAATAATAAAATTTAAGATATGTTCATTTAATATCGGATCGTCATTGCTCTGACACCCTCCTTATCCAGAGGATTCACATAAAGAAGCGCTCCTTTTTCCCCGTTCAGGAAACGGAACACAAAACCTTTCCCTTCCGGCACCAGCTTGATGTCCACGGCATCACTTGTGGTAATGCCGGGGATATAAAAGACAGAAGGTTCTGCGATCTTCTTCTTTTCCTGCCAGGAAACAGAGAATTCTTTTTTGTCCGTGTCAAAAGTATAATTTTTAAGTTCACCTGATACCGCCCGGGGATAAGGATGTTTTAATACTTTGAAAAAAGGATAATCTGCAATGTCCCCATAATAGGCCCAGAAGGTCTCTCCGGCACCCATGCGGATAAAGGCCCGGTTAATGAGTCTGGCATGTTCGGCAAAAACCGGCTTTTTGGAATGATAGGCTCCCCATTCACCCACCAGTACCGGCAGATCAAGCCGCTCAGCTGTTTTTTCCACCTGTCCGAAGAGAAAAGATACCCGCGCCTCACTGGCCTGGTCATAGGCACGTGTATCCACCAGCAGATCATATCCATGGGGGGCATAAGCCACTTTGGTGTCTTTCTCCCCGTTCTTCCCGGTTGCCGGGATCACCAGCTGCGAAGGCACGCCCGGATTACAGAAGTAGTTGTGTTCCAGGAAAAGGATGTGGTTGGTATCCACCTCCCGGATCGCTTTTCCCACGCGTGAATACATATCGTTCAGCGCACCCTCTTCAAATGTCTTTGTCAGTGGCAACACGGAAAAGAGGACCTGACGGTAAACCGCTGTGTCTTTCAGTGTTTCAAATACCTGCATTTTCCCCTCCTGTGTGCTCCACATTTTCATCAGCTCCTCCCCGGAGAGCACTTTTCCCGTAGTGGTGGCCAGCCATGTCCCGTAAGCCTGTACCATCGCCTGCATATAAGCTGTAGCCTGTGATCCCGGAAAGGGTTCGTTCATGAGGTCATACCCGATCACCGCCGGTTCCCCGGCATAACGCTTCGCTATCTTCTTCCATAGAGCAGCATAATGATCCTGCAAACCCTTGCCGTCGGGAGCGGGACTGTTTTTCCAGAAATTGTCAAAAGCCGTCTGAATGGCCGGGCTCAATAGATAGGCATCGCTCCAGAGATCTCCCTTCCTGTGGGGTTTCCCTTCGGTCAGGGTCGCCCAGCGGGGTGCTCCGTCGGAAAATTCCACACCGTACAGGTCCTGGTGCATATCCAGCACTACATAGATGCCATACTTTTTTGCCCAGGCGATATTGCGGTCAATGCAACGGAACATCTCATCATTGTATTGGCCGGGCCGGGGTTCAAGCCCGTCCCACAGGATGCCCAGGCGGACCACATTGAATCCCCAGCGGTTCAGGTTCCGGTACACCTCTTCCCCGATATCACAGGTATAAGCAGTAGAGGCGCTTTTATTGATGACATTGATGCCGTGCAGGGTCAGCTGCCGCCCTGCAGAATCAATGAACATCCTTCCCTGTACGGAAACAAAAGAAGAAACGGCCGGTTTCTCCTTGCGGGCAACATTTTTTTCTCCGGAATTACATGCACTTAAAAGTATTCCTGTAAACAGTGTTAATATGATATATTTTTTCATCTCTCAGATTTTTTTTGCGTGGGATCCCCCTCTCATTCATCAGATCCCCGGATGTTAATATGTTTGTGTTCTCCTTTACCTGGCTTCGAGGGTCATCAGGAAAGCATGCGTGGGATACTGGGAATTTTTTTCCACATCACTGCTGGACAGAAACAGGATCACCCGCATCTTATCCTTGCTTAACTCTTTCACAATGACCGACCTGGTATAATCCCGGAGTACAAAGAATTCAGGTTCGGAAGTCTGTATCACTGTTACATCGCTGAACGTAACATCATAGACCGAGTCCGTTTTTTCCATGGCACAACGCAACGTGATCGTTGTATCCTCCGCAAAGGTGAAAGTGGCATGTTCATCCGGAGTGAATTTTGTAAGCCAGATACCGTACGGGGTGGTCTTGATCACATCCAGGTTGTTATGGGTGGCATACCAGTAACCTGTCATCCCGCCACCGTTCACCACACGATGACCATAGGATCCGTTGTAATAAAAGATGAATTCATCATCATATTCTTCTCCCAGTCCGATGTCCTCCAGCACATTGTTATAGAAAGGCAGGTAAACATTCCCCAGATCTGCCGTAATAGGTGAAAAGATCGCATCCCCTGAAGTAATGGTACGGCTGATACCCCAGCTTTTACCGTCCGGCTCGTCAGGACCTCCCGTAAGC